>DFWB01000298.1:0-1385 GCA_002380675.1 Akkermansiaceae bacterium UBA4145 | reverse complement strand
CCCGCCACTATGGATTCTACCCAAGTAGCGGCAGCCTGCGCCTTACTCGCTTCGACGGCCCTGATGTCTTTAGCTGGAATATACTCAAGCAACTGAAAAGTGACGCTTACCAGCCGGGGGAATGGAATCGCCTTCGTGTTCGCATTGAGGAGAAGGCCATCTCCTGCTTCGTAAACGGAGAAAAAGTAATCCAGCTCGATGACAATATCCTTCGAGGCGGCCATGCCGGCCTCGCGAAGTTTCGCCAGACGGAGGCCACTTTCCGCAGCTTCCGCATCGGCCCCGACCTCGCCGAAGAGCAGCCCCCGAACGAACTGATGATCGCGATCGAGAAACAGGTTAACAGACTGAGGAAAAACCCCGACAACGAAAACACCCTTAATCGACTAAGCAAAAATGCAGATCTCGTTCGCCCGCTTCTCAGGCGTGAGGTGGATAGCCTTCGAGCCAGGGCCGATCGCCTCGAGAAGAAATCACGAGAAATACATCGCAGATCAATCATAGATCAAATCATCACTTCCCTGCAGGGCGATGAAAATCAGGGCCTGTTTCACGCAGCTCTACTAATCGCGCAGATGGACAACCCAGAACTCCGAGCAAATGACTATCACGCAGAACTTGACAGGATGGCTGCCGAAATTGCGGAGACGATCGCAGAAAAAGCCAACCTTTCTGAAAAGGTCAGCGCCATCGGCAACTACCTATTCAAAAATAATGGATTTCATGGAAGCAGAAGTGACTATTACAACCGCTCCAACAGCTATCTCAACGAAGTAATTGATGACCGTGAAGGCATTCCAATCACCCTATCCCTCCTTTTCATGGAGCTTGCCCGGCGGGTTGGAGTAGAGATGCATGGCTTACCCCTTCCAGGCCATTTTGCCATCTGCTATGAATCTGACGGAAAGCGGATCATCATCGACTCGTTCGATGGAGGAACAGTCATGAAGTCGGAAACTGCAGACGCACTCCTGTCCGATGCAGGAATGCAGATAGATTCTTCCATGATGGAGACTGCGACGCCCCGGGAAATCGTGTGTCGCATGCTCAGAAATCTGCAGACTATCGCGATTGAGGAGAAAGCATTCCCAGATGCGCTCGACTACGTCGATATTGTTGTTCGAATTCAGCCAAACTCAGCGCAGGACCGTCTCAACCGTGCCCTGCTCAGCCTGCAGATAGATCAGCCAGGCAGGGCAAAGACTGATTTACAGTGGATCCTTGACAACCAACCTGAGGGAATCCATCTGGGCCGGATCCGAGACCTCATGACCCGCCTTGAGTAAGCGACCCTTCAAAACCTCGAGCGCCGGCCCTCTCGATAACTCGCCTCAAATCTGCGCGGAAACTTTCCATTTCACGTCTGTTGCGACACACTCACCACG
>DFWB01000292.1 GCA_002380675.1 Akkermansiaceae bacterium UBA4145 | reverse complement strand
CTGCAGGCAACCGATTGAGCTGCTCATTGTTCAAGGCATAAACCGTGTTCCCCTTGGTGTAGAGGGTCAGCCCATATTGAAAGGCCAACTCCTCCATCTGCTCCAGTGGATTTCCGCTGTTGAGATGACCACTCACGTTGAAATCCGGTCCGGTGATACTGACGTTATGAAAGTATTGTTTCTTGGCACGCTTGGCCAGCATCTGAAAGATGTCGTTGATCGCAGCATCACGAATCAGGTATTCACCATTACTTTCATCGATTTGCCCGGCGCTGTCACCCGGAACGCCGATCTCCCCGTCGCTCTCCTCAGGAGGAGGAGGAGGAGGGAGTTCCGAAAGATCCTTTCCAACCGGAGATACAGGCGCTGGCGAAGCGGCAGCTGCAATCGGCACCACCTCAGGAATTGGCTCCACCGGGTCAACAGGAGGGTCAGCCAACCCCGGAGCAGTAGGATCGAACGCAGGTGGCCCGACAACCGGAAGGGGCTGAATTGGTTCATCGGGGAACACTTGCTCGGGCACCTGTTGACCAAAAGCAACAGCGGCACTGAGCAGCAGAAGGTAAAACAAAAAATCGTGATTTTTCATGGAGTATTCTTGATGGATCTGGAGCTCCCTACGGCAACGGAGGAGGAGAATTTGATTCAATTCGCAGAGGCTCAGCCTCGCTCTTCTTTCGAAGTGTGACTCCCTGCAATCGCAGGGGCTGCCCGGCTGCGGTGACTCCTTCAGGAAGCGTATCAAGACGACGGATCGCTATCTCACCACTTTGCAGATTCCTGAATGTCACCCTTGAGGGACCAACGGCTTCGACCCTGACGGATATTTTCTCTCCATCTCGAACGATGGGAAAGACCTGCCCCAGACGGAAAAGGCGAGCACCAACAAGAAACTCCCTTTCGCGCGAATTTATGAGAGAAATTTTGATGTCTTTGATGAAATCTCGGAATGAGGTTTTCGGAATCTCCCGTGAGGAACGGCTTATCACCGGAGCCTTCCCAGGATTCTGATACAATCCGAAAGGACCTCGCTCCCGCCCGGAAATGGAAAGCCGTCTCTTTAACTCCGCAATTCGGTCATCAACTGTATCCGACAGAAATCTTGCGGGGGTTGCACTGGCGGAATACGAGTTGGCCCCGGAAGCAGGCTCGCTGGCTACCGCCACTGCAGAGAAGAGAAGAAGTATAAGGAAGGTCGCCTTCATTATTTTTGCCACGTAGTGTAAACAACTGCCGCATTCAGAACATTCTGGTTCGCCGCTCTGGAGAGCTTGATACTGTCCAGCTGGAGCTGGGGCATTTTTGTTTCGAGCTCAAGAAAAGCCGTTTGGAGGGCCCTGTAAGTGCCGCGGAACGCGAAGTGAAGTTGGATCGATGGCTGCTGACTCGCACCTCCAATCCCGCCCGCTACAGTGGTCGGCCGAAAGGCGGTCTGTTGGAAATGGGTAGCGTCGTAGTCTTTCTGGAAGTCACGGAAAAAGGTGTTGACGGAGGTAGCTGCTGGTTGCTCGAACAGAGACATCCACCGGTGCATGTGCGGCGCCTGTGACTGCACCTTACGCTCGAGCATTCGCCGCTCCTTTTCCACGGTCTTAAAGGCCTGATGATGCTTCTTCCTGGACTCATAGGTAGTTTCCAGTTTTCCGCGGAAATGCACTCCCAGACCCAAAGTAGCGACCACAAGAAAGACCGGCACTACCAGCCCAAAAACGATAATAGGATCTTTGTAATGAGGATTCATGGCGCGGCAGTGATCGGGATGGCGATAGGGTCCTCAGCAGTAATACGCTGAGTGATCGTCAATCTAAAATTATGAGCGAACCGCTCTTCTGGTTTCTTTCCAATAAGCGGCTTGAACCGCTTGTTCTCAGAGGTCAGCAGATTCACCAAGAGCGTTCGGGATCCCAAATCGGTGCGAAAGGACTCATTACCGGTTTGTTCACGAATGCTCTCAAATACCTTTCCCATTCCCTCTGTCGTGCTGATCACCGTAAGGTGATTCAGAGCATCAGTGTTAGAGAATCCGCTAATCGTCCAATCTTTGACGACTCCTGCACTGGGATCCTTGTTCTGAGCCAATTCAGGCCTCACCCGGTGACTGGCTTCTGACAAGATCACACTCTCTGGATCCGGAAAAAGCTGATTAATCAGCTCCATCGAAACCCACGCCTTAGATCGGTCAGCGAGCAAGGAACTCCACTGTTCATAACGATGAATTTCTGAGGAAAGAATCTTGTTTCCTTCCCGGGAAACTTCGCCGGTCTGATGCCAGGATTCGTCGTTAATAATCTTAATTCCGCGGACCGCGGTCCATCCAACAAAGAGGAGAATAGCCGCCGCTCCAAGGCGCAGAGCAGCAGAACCAAGCCTCAGGATTCTCATTTCCGTACGGGACGGAAACAAGTCCACTTCGTCCCTTGATTCCGGAAGAAAATCCTGAGTCGCCCACCCGAATTCGATCATGCCTTGAAAGGTCTGGGCACCTCTCACAACCACTTCTTCATTCCGAGATCTCAAGCTGGAAGGCCCTTGGAACTCGAGCGGAACCGCGGAGTCAAACCAGGGATTCTTACGCCAGTCAACCACCACTGCCCCAGGAAGCTGTGGGGCAACTGGATCCCGCCCGGAGCAGGCCAGCGGAAGAGTGTAAATGGGCGGATCGGGCAATTCGAGAGCTGCCGCCATAGTCTGCACTATCCGCCCTACGTGAGACGGAGTGACCCCTTCATGGTGTCTTACTGACCTGAGCATGACGAGCTCTCGTCCCTCAGAAAAAAAGGCAATGACAGAAAAAGATGAATAGGGAAAAAAGATAGCGAAGGCTTGATCCGGCAGCTCCTCATCCATTCGCCGCAGAGCCGCAAGGGTGACCAAAGGAGCACTCAATGCGCAGGTCCGAATAGGAAAGTTCAGAACCTGACCAACATTTCTGATCTGTCTTAGATAGGCCTGGCATCTTCTCGAAATTGTTATGGCTGATCCAAACTGCTGCCCGGGCTTAGCCCCGGGATAGGGAAACAGGCGGAACGAGAGGTCCTCCACAGAATCGCTATGATCCTCAAGGACGGCCTTGGGTTCATGCACAAGCTTCTCACTTAGAGCACCAAGGTCCTCGGGGCGTTCACTGGCCCCTCTGAGCTCGGATATGGCAAACTCGTCGGCAACATGAAGAATCACTGCCAGTGACTTCATTCGGCCATCAAAATGGGAGCGAATTCCTGCAAGATATTCCATTACCTCCTGCTCTCCAGCCTGTAACGAGGGCAGAGCTACACGGGCCCAGGTCTTTCTATCCTCCTTCCCGTAACAAATGTGTGCCTCCGAGATATCTTCTCCCTCCAGGAAAAGGTGCAATTGGCACTCAAGGTCGAGAGCCTCACTATACCAGTCAAGATTCCTCGAACGAGTAGTCTCACGGTGAAGACGCCGCGCCTGCAGGAACCGTTGCCAGGTTGTTAACTGGGCTGGATGCACCAATACCTCCATTGAGGGAACGAGGGGAAGATGTCGCTCTGTGATAAGCCGCCACGGGACACTCCCCGGCAGCAAATGGTGAGGCGGAAAACCGCACCGGAGTCGGCGCCAGAAAATTCTGGCGCCGAACTCTGGAGCGAAAAGTGTTTACCAGTCTCCGAAATCACTTGGCACGTGCTTCTCAGCAGATGCAAGTGAACAGGTCATATAAAGCACTCCTTGTTGCGGGAGAGTGTCGCCTTTGTTGGAGTATGTTCCTGTGCCGGGGCAGTCAGGACTACTTTCAACGAATTTGCCAGGCCCAACAATCTCTCGATAAGCACCGGAAACCACTTCTCCGGCATTATGGCCATTCATGTTCTGGTAGGAGCGCATACCTTGTTGAACGTTACGAATGTTCATGATGCATCCTGCACGATCCGATCCTCTTTTCCAGGCGCGCGCGCCAACGAAAAGAATGCTGATCAATGATAGAAGGACGAGAATTACGACCGTCAACTCAATGAGGGTCATCCCGGACTTCACTGTCTTCTGGGTGTTTGTCAGTGTCATGGTTTTGTCTGTTTTGGTTGATGACGCGCACAGGGCACGTGCTTTTGGCACTTGGATTTACCGGTCAGATTTCATCTTCATCGTTCCGATTCATCCGGGCGCTTTCAAAAGTTTGTTGGTCGATAGCACCGCGCTGCAGCAGTTTACGCAGGCTGTCGTCCCATGAAATATTGCCAGCTCGACGAATAACGTCCTCGAGAGCATTCGATCCGGAAGAGTAATTCGCGATCGCGCTGGAGACTGCATCGTTGCTGTTCTGGAGAAACTCGTAGGTCAGCACTCTCTTGCCATTCAGTCCCTTCAGGAGGCCTTGAGAATGAATAAAGATGAGCATTTCGCTGAGCCGACTTAGTACTGACCCGAACTTCTCGTGGGGGTACATCTCAAGGATCCGCCCCATCGTCTTGACTGCCCCGGTAGTGTGAAGCGTCGAGAGAACGAGATGCCCTGTCTGAGCCGCCTCCAGGCAGGTATCCATCGCGTCACGATCACGGATCTCTCCAAGAAGTATGATATGGGGCGCTTTTCTTAGAACATCCTTCAGTCCCTGTCTGTAGCTCGCTACGTCACGCCCAACCTCCTGCTGAGTAATGATACTGGGAGACATGGCTCGGTGATCGGGATAATTGGGATGCTCCATGTCTGCCTGGTAGCGATATTCAACAGGGTCCTCGATCGTAACTATATGCTTGGAAGAAGACTGCCTCAGCCAGTCCATCAGGGAAGCCAGTGTCGTGGACTTCCCCGAACCGGTAGGGCCTGTCACCAGACAGAGCCCTGCTCTCCGACGCACTGCATCCTGGAGTGCGGTTGAGGTATCGGGATCGATTCCCAGGACATCGAGAGCTGGTATCGTATCGCTAAGGATCCGGCATGTGATTCCCAGTCCGGATGCCGAGAGATGAGCTTGAATACGCAGACGCCCGGAAGTTTTTGTCCCTCCCGCATAGACAACACCGTCTGCTGAAAAATCGTCAACATGCGTCTCTTGAAAGCGCTGAAGTGATCGCTCTATTTTCTCATCAGAAGTGACTCCCACGCTACTCCCCCCAAAACCATGGCCAGACTCTTCCTGCCGAAGAACGAGAGCCTTGTAGACTTCCAGCAGGTCTCGATCGGAGAGAAAGCCCAGAAAGTCCAAACACTCCATCCCATGGTTGGTCTCAACGTAAATTGGCCGCTTTGCACGGAACTGAATGTCCGACACACCGCGTCCCTCGCAGGCCTCCAACGAGACTGCGAGCAGTTCTTCCCCAGACATGCCCGGCTGAAAGACCCGCATCTGCGGGGCCTCGAGATGGGCAGGAGGTTGCTCAATCGCACTCATCGTTATCAGAGCGTGAGCGTTAACGCACGGAAACGAGGACTCTGATAAATTGTCAGGGCCTGCGCTCCGCCGTCTGGGTAAGGGTGAAACCAGAGGGGCTGCATCAGCTAGTTGTCAGTTCTGTTGAGTATCGCTATGTCACGTGTTTAAGGGCGCCGCGGCTTCGGTAAGATGAGACCCATTCACTGAGCTGGGCGCTTCCCGTCTTCCGGTTTTAAATGTCTTCTGATCCTTCTGGGATCCTGTGGTAGTGCGAACCCGGCTGAACCGACCTGTGTTCCCCGAAATCAAAGAGCTGCGGTAACGAGGCCTCCAAGTAGGGGCCGAATAGGCAACAGCAAGATGGTTCGGGGTGACAAGAACTCATCCGTTGTTTTCTTCTAATAGACCTTAACTAAACTTTCAACCTTTTTTATCTTTTACGTGTAAATAAATCCCGAATCCT
>DFWB01000250.1 GCA_002380675.1 Akkermansiaceae bacterium UBA4145 | reverse complement strand
AATTACCGAGCGTCGGTCGGCGCTCAGCGAAACGGCAACCTGCCGCATGGTCTCGCTTACTCTCAGTGGACCTGCGGTTTTTTTGTGCACTTGAAGAGCCCTTGAACGCTCCACTGACCCTAACGAAAAAACAAGAAACACACGTCAAACCATGGTCAAAACTACACTACCGCGCCTCGCGGCAGCAGGAATAGCCGGCCTTCTCATCGCCTGTGGAGGAAATGAAAAGCAATCTGCAGAAAATGAGGCAGCAGTGAAGGTGCTTCGCTTCTCAGCGATCCCGGATGAAGATACAACTGCGCAGAAGGAGAGGTTTCAACCGGTAGCAGATTATCTCTCCAAGGCTCTGGGAATCGACGTGGAGTTTGTCCCGTCGATCAATTACGGAGCTTCGGTGGAGAAGTTTGAAAACAACGACGTTCAGCTGGCTTGGTTTGGTGGGGTCACTGGAGTGCAGGCCATGTCCCGAGTGCCGGGTGCCCGCGCGCTCGTCGCTGGTCAAAAGGATCTCGCCTTTAAATCCTACTTTATCGCCAATGCCTCGACTGGACTGGAAGCCTCGGAGGACTTTCCGGCTGCCATTGCCGACCTGAAATTTACCTATGGTAGTTCCAGTTCAACCTCGGGGTGTATCATGCCGAGCCATTTCATCATCGAGAACACCGGGAAGACTCCTATGGAGTTCTTCAAGGAAAAGCCTGGATTCTCCGGAGCGCATGACAAGACTGCGATGCTGGTGCAGGATGGATCCTTCCAAGCTGGCGCGTTGAGCTTTGGTACTTACGAAAAGCTGGTGGCAGCTGGAAAAGTAGACCCGGAAAAATGTGTGAAAATCTGGGAAACACCGACGTATGCCGATTACAACATGACCGCTCATCCGGATCTGGAGAATGCCTTCGGTGAGGGATTTCTGGACAAACTGCAGCAAGCGCTGGTGGATTGTCAGGACGAAGCGGCTCTCAAGGCACTGGGTCGGGAAAAATTGGTGAAGGTCAACAATGAGACTTTCGCAGGCATCGCGGCCGTGATGGAAAAGGTCTCGTTCGACTGAATCGACGAGGGTAAAGAACCGAGGATCATGGAGACGGTGTTCGAGCTTTCCCAGGCTCGCAAGAGTTTTGGTGCAGTGCATGCACTCTCGAGCATCGATCTCCAGATCGCCAAGGGCGAGCGAGTGGCCCTAATTGGGGCCTCCGGAAGCGGTAAGACGACGCTTCTTCGCCTGTTTGGAGCGCAGCTCGCACCGGACGGTGGGGAGGTCCGGGTGCTGGGCTGCAATCCCCTCGTTCTCGGGGAAGGAAAGCTCAGGGAGTTACGGTCGCGACTGGGCTATCTCCCTCAGGATCTGGGCCTCGTGCCCAATTTGCGAGTTCTTCAGAATGTCGTTGCAGGGCGATGCGGGCGAAGGTCGGTCTTGGGAAACCTGCGTGATTTAATCTTGCCGGCGGTAGCAGTCCGCCGGCGTATTTATGAGCTTCTGGAGCGGGTCGGGATCGAGGAAAAAATGTATGATCGGGTGGATACTCTCTCCGGTGGGCAGCAACAGAGGGTTGCGGTGGCGCGGGCGCTTTTTCAGGAGCCGGCGGTCATTCTGGCAGACGAGCCCGTTTCTGCAGTTGACCCGGCCCGTGCCCGGGATGTTCTTGAGCTCCTGACTCGTCTGAGTGAAGAGGAAGGCCTGACTCTTCTGGTATCCATGCACCAACTGGATCTCGCACGGGAATTTTTTCCGCGCCTTGTGGGACTCAAGCATGGGAAAGTTCAATTCGATGGAAAACCCTCTGAGTTGGGGAGTGAAGGCCTCTCGGCTCTCTTTCAGCTCGGAGACAAGGCGGTGGTCTCGTGAAAGTGCCGGGCACATTCTGGCTTGGAAAGCGCTTGGCGGTAGTGGCGTTGCTTGGTGTGCTCCTCGTTTCCGGATGGGTTCTGGGGCCCCGGATTATACAGCTGAGTGAAGGTGCGGATCCCTTTGCAGAGGTGGGACGCTTTTTCGGAGCAGCTCTTTCGCCCTCTCTTGCCGATGAGAATCCTTCTCTTCCCCAGGACGCTCGTCCGTTTCTCCTCCGCTTGGGAGAGAGCCTGCTTCGTACTTTCCGTTATGCACTAATCGCGATCAGTCTCGCGGTTCCTGCGGGACTGGTGCTGGGTTTTCTTGCCTCGTCCGCATGGTGGCCCGGAGGAATACGGTATGGGAAGGCCCCCGTAGGGAGGACTATAATACGAAATATGCTTCGCCTGCTCCGGTGGGGTTGCCGCTTTCTGATTACCCTGGGACGATCGATTCATGAGCTGATCTGGGCGCTGTTTTTTCTCTCGGCCCTTGGAGATGCCCCTATCGCGGCATGCAGTGCGCTGGCGCTGCCCTTCGCGGGAACACTTGGCAAGGTCTTCTCCGAATTAATCGATGAGCAATCCCAAGTTTCCCGTTCCACGCTCATGGCTACGGGAGCCTCTCCGTTGCAGGCCTTTGTGAGTGCGCTTCTGCCTTCTGCATTACCGGAGATGCTTACTTACACGGTCTATCGGTTCGAATGCGCTCTGCGTTCGTCCGCGGTCCTCGGCTTCATTGGTGTCGAAACCGTCGGGCTGGGGATTCGCCAGTCGTATGAGAGCCTCTATTATGGAGAGGTATGGACCCAGCTCTATGCCCTAGTGATCGTGGTGGTGGGAGTTGATACCTTGGGTGCCCGCCTTCGAGACAGGTTGAACCGGGGCGCGACTCGAAAGGCGGTGCCGAAACTCAGTAAGTTGGAATTGGGGAGATCCGAAGCGCGTTTGCGGCGAACAGCGCCGCGCGACTGGATAGTGCGAGGAGGGCTCCTCGCGGGTATGATGCTAGTTTTAATCTCGTGGACCAATGGGAGAGAGCTCGGAATAAATATGGCTGCGGAGCAACGGGATGCGCGGATAGGTCGGTTTCTTACCAAGCTGACCCCGGCACCAGCCCGCCCTGAGAATTCTACGGCCTCCGGAGGCGAGCGGATAGAGGCCTTGGAGGGGAAGGGAAAGGAGGTAAAGGATTGGGCGGTGGATCTGTGGTCGCGAAACGGAGCAGAGGCACTGCTTAATACCGTGGCGATTGCCAGCTCAGCGATAGTTCTTGCAGCTATAGGAGCTGCTCTGCTTCTTCCTGTCGGAAGTCGGGCACTTGCCCGGGGCGAGCCATTCGGTGTTCTTGGGGCCGCTTCCCGATGGGTTCATTGGTGGTGGAATGGAGTCGGTTTTTTGACCCGGAGCCTTTTTATTCTCGCCCGGGCGGTGCCGGAATATGTCTACGCCTTTCTCCTTGTTGGTCTACTTGGGCCGAGCGCGTGGCCTCTCGTGTTCGCCCTGGCGCTCCATAATCTCGGCATTCTGGGTCGACTGTGGGGAGAGGTGATGGAGAATCAGAGGCCAGAGGTTCCGCGGCATTGGATCCAGAGTGGTGCGGGGCGTGTCCAATCCTATTGCGGAAGCCTGGCTCCGTTGTCCTTCAACCGCTTTCTCCTCTTTTTCTTTTATCGATGGGAGACTTGCATCAGGGAGGCAACGATCCTCGGGATGCTGGGCATCTCATCACTTGGCTATTATGTCTCAATCGCACATAACTGGCTTCGTTACGACGAGATGCTATTTTATGTTCTTCTTGGAGTTGCGGTTGTGTTTGCAGGAGACGTTCTTTCGGATTGGATGCGGCGTAAATTACGCGGGGAGATTGCGAGCTCCTGAGGTGCATTTTGTCGGATCCATGCGTTCCTTGATCTGGCTGATCGCCCAAGCCGCGTGTTCGGCAATGAGGGGGTCCTCTGTTTCCACGGCAGCCTCCAAGGCGGGGAGATCACCGGAATCACCAACGTTTCCGAGGACGACACAGACGTTACGAAGAAAGCGATTTCTCTTGATGCGCTTAATTGGTGATTTCCTGAAGAGACTGCGGAATTGCTCGTCTGTGAGAGCGAGGAAATCACGAAGCTGATGTTCGAATACTTCCGTCCGTGCATGGAAACGAATATCACGACTGACTTTTGCAAAACGGTTCCACGGGCAGACTGCGAGGCAGTCATCACATCCGTAGAGACGGTTCCCGATGAGAGGGCGAAGCTCCTCGGGGATGGAGCCCTTGTGTTCGATAGTGAGGTAGGAAATGCACCTTGGCGCGTCCACGTGGTGAGGGCGAGTGATGGCATTCGTGGGGCACGTGTCGATACAGGCGCTACACTTACCGCAGTAATTCTGGGTCGGCTTATCGGGCTCAAGTGGGAGAGTGGTGATTAATTCGGCAAGAAAAAACCATGCTCCCATCCGGCGGTGGATTTGAACACAGGATTTCCCATTCCATCCCAGCCCGGACTCGGTTGCCATATCTCGTTCAAGAACCGGACCGGTATCCACGTAGTAACGCTGGGTGCCGCCAAGCTCCTGCATTGCAAGATCGAGATCTCTGAGCTTTTCCTCGATGATATCGTGGTAGTCCTCATTCCAGGAATAGCGGGCGATCTGATAGGCTGGATTAGGGTCGACCGGTCCCGGATAGTAGTTGAGTGCAAGGCAGATAACAGCTTGCGCGCCGGGAAGAATATTGCGGGGGTCGGTTCGGCGCTCGGGATCGCGCTCAAGCCATTTCATGTCACCGGCCTTACCCTCCGCCGCCCAGCGCAGAAACTCATCGGCATGCCTCGCCCTGCGGGCAGGAGCAACCCGGCAATCGCCAAAGCCGAGCTTAGTGGCAATGAACTTTACGTTACGCTTGGCGATGACGGGATCCACGGAGATAGGGCGTGACAGGGAACGGGTCGTTCTTCAACCAGAGAAAAAGTAGCGGGCCGATTCAACGATTCCGGTAGTAATTTCCGGGAAGGTGAGATCATCAGTTTCAATCTCCTGATGTGCGGTATCCCGGTAGAAATTTACTCGCCTTTCGAGCAAGCGGCGGATTGTTTCCTCCGGATCGTCGGTATTGAGAAGGGGCCTCTCGCGGTTCTTGGCAGTGCGCCGCAGGATTTCCTCCGGGGACACCACGAGCCAGACAACAAAGCCCATTTTTTTCAGGATGTTGCGGTTGGCTGGGCGTTCGACAATGCCGCCACCGGTGGCGACAATCCGGTGGCTTGGGCCAGATTGCTCCAGTTCGGTAAGAACAGCAGTCTCACGGTCTCTGAATTCTTCCTCACCATTTTCTTCGAAAATCGCAGGAATCGGCTTACCTGCCTGCTCGACGACCAGAGAGTCGGTATCTACCACAGGGTATCCCAGTGCGGTGGAGAGATCACGGGCAATAGAGGACTTTCCTGACCCCATGAATCCAATCAGAATTATGTTTTCGCTGGGAAATGTCGCTCCTCCGCTCATCAGGATGGTAGTTTAAAGTGAATTTCTAAATTCTAAACCATAACAATTAATTGTTACAGTTCGGCGTGCAGACTCGGGTGGAAATAGCTGACTTTGAAAACTGGAGGGCGGTTGCGGAGGATGCCGCCAAGGTTCTGAAGGCGGGAGAGGTGGTGGCGCTTCCCAC
>DFWB01000101.1 GCA_002380675.1 Akkermansiaceae bacterium UBA4145 | reverse complement strand
ACATGTCGATGACAATCCCGGCGGAAATGCAGCCAAGGTGTCAACCCCTGCGCTGTATTGCGTCACGCTCTGGCAAATTTAATCCTGACCACAGGGTTTTTCAAACTCCGGGAGGGGCTCTCCACCTTCTTGTGACGGAACCCGCTGAAGTGACCGAATTTGGTCCTCTTGAAGCTCTGGGGGCAACGATCCACCTTTGTTCTCTTGAGGAATTCCTTCGAATCCTAATGGTTGAACATGGAGTTCAAACCCTTCTTTGTGAGGGCGGCGGAACTCTTGTCCGCTCGCTCGCCAGCCTCGAAGCAATCGACGAAGTGCATCTTACATGGGCTGCCCACTCACTCTTCGGTGGAGAGGATGCCCCCACGATCACCGGGGAGCTGAGTAGCCACTTACCGGCTTCGATTCAATTTGAGCTCACCCATTTCGAGCCCCTTGAAAACGGCGAATGCTTCCTGTCCTACCAGAGGACCCCGCCTGATTCCTAGTGGCCTTCTTCCTCGTCGTGCCCGTCCCCGTGCTCGTCGTGTGCCTTGTGCTCTTTGTAAAGGCGTTTAGTGCCTCGCTCATTCTGGTCGATCACTCCATCTCCGTTCTCATCCACATCCTCCCAGTGGTGTTGCTCGCAGGCACCCACAAAAAAGGCGAAGACGAGCGCCAGTAGACTTACACGTTTCATCTAAGAGACCGGTAGCGTTTTCCCGACTAAAAACCAGTTAAAACTCTCCGCGAAAGACACACCGGGCCGTAGGAGTTTCGAAGATCACAATTTCGCATAGCCCGGGGAGATCTTTCTCCAGCTTTTTCCAGAACCAACCAGCCATCCGCTCAATAGTTGGACTATCCAGCCCCTCGATATCATTCAGGTAGCCATGGTCCAGCTCCTCCAGCAAGGGCTCCATCGCTGAGCTGATTCGCTTATGGTCATAAACCCAGCCAATCGCCTCGTCGACCTCTCCCTCCACAGAAATCTCGACCTTAAAACTATGCCCGTGCATCTGCCGACACTTATGGCCCTCAGGCAGACTCGGCAGGGTATGAGCTGCTTCAAAGCGGAATTCCTTGGTCAGGCGGGCACGCATCGTCCCCGGACTCAACCACGAAGATCTCGCCTTGTCGACCAATCGTCCTTTCCTCCGGGCGCCCTCTCGCTTATTTCTCCCGTGGGATGAGTAACCGTATCGACGCGACCTTCGAAAAACTAAGGAGCAAGGGCGAGAAAGCCTTTGTGGCCTATGTAAGCGCCGGCGACCCTGACCTTGAACGCTCCCTCCAGATTATGATCGCCCTTGCGGAAGCTGGAGCCGACATTCTTGAGCTGGGTGTCCCTTTCTCCGATCCGCTCGCTGACGGAGTGGTGAATCAGGCTGCCGCAGCTCGCGCCCTAGCCGCAGGAAGCAACTCCTCCCGCGTTTTCGAGCTTATCCGTCGTTTCCGTCAGTCCCACGAAATACCTATCGTGCTCTTCACCTATCTCAATCCGGTCTACACCTACGGATACAGCGCCTATCACGAGGATGCTGCGCAAGCTGGGGCCGACGGAATTCTGCTTCTTGACCTTCCCCCAGATGAGGCGGCCCAAAACTGCGAAATGGCCGACTCCGCGGGTTTGAAACAGATTCGCCTGATCGCACCCACAACCCCTCCCAACCGTGTCGAACTACTTGCCAGTATGGCGGAAGGCTTCATTTACGCGCTCTCGAGAACAGGGGTGACTGGCTCTCATGGTGGTCCTTCCGCCCAGATCGGCGACCACGTTGCTGCGATCAAGCAATTTACGGATGTCCCCGTCTGTGTTGGATTTGGAATATCTACCCCGGATCAAGCCGCTCTTGTCTCCTCTGTTTCGGATGGCATCGTGGTTGGGTCCGCAATCGTAAAGCAGGTAGAACTTCACTGTGACGCTCCCGATGTCGCCGACAAGGTTCGCTCCTTCACCGAGCCACTCATCGCAGCCGTAAAAGAGAGCTGAACCACACTCTTCCAGCTACCCGCCCGAATCCCAAATTATATTCAGGTCAGAAACATGCGTCTTTCCTTTACCAAAATGAACGGAGCCGGAAACGACTTCGTCGTCATCGACAACCGGGACCTCTCCATTCATCTCGACAGCGGGCAGATCGCCCGGATTTGCAATCGGCACCGGGGCGTTGGAGCGGATGGCCTGCTCGTGGTGGAGCCTCCCCGGGGTGATGCTGATTTTAGATTCCGTTACTATAATGCCGACGGCGGCGAAGCTGAAATGTGCGGCAATGGCGCTCGCTGCTTCGGGCGCTACACTGCCCTCCTGACACCGGGCGAGCAAGATACACTCAGCTTTGAGACGATCGCCGGCGACCTTAGTAGCCGAATGATTGGGGACGACGTTGAAGTTACGATGTCGGATCCTTTTGACCTGCAACTGGATTCCGGAGTCTCGGTAGAAGGACTCGATGGACCGGTCCATAGCCTGAATACGGGGGTTCCTCATGCCCTATCCTTCGTGCATGACCTTGCAAATTTTGACGTCAGGAAAGTGGGCTCAGCCATCCGCTACCACAGTTACTTTCCCAACGGCACCAATGCCAACTTCGTTGAGGAGCTCAAACCAGGACACATTGCGATTCGAACCTATGAACGAGGAGTCGAGGATGAGACTCTAGCCTGTGGCACCGGCATGGTGGCCTGCTCCATCGTTTACCACCTGCTGAAGGGAATTCCCGCTCCCATCAAAGTCAACGTTCTGGGCGGTGACACGCTGGGGATCAGTTTTGAAGGGAACCAAGACACGGGCTTTCACAAAGTCACGCTCACAGGACCGGCCGACTTCGTCTTCGAGGGAGAGATCTCCCTGTAATTCCCGGTATTTTTGCCCTTGCCACTGTGGTCATCGCTCCCCACTACTCTCCCCCATGTTCGCAGGAAGCTACACGGCCCTTGTCACCCCCTTCCGAGACGGCCAGGTCGATTACGAGGCTTTCGGGGCCCTCATCGAAGAGCAGGCCAGCGCGGGAATCGACGGGATTGTGCCCGTTGGCACCACAGGAGAATCACCCACAGTCAACCAATCTGAGCACATTGACATCATCAAACAAGCCGTCGGTTTCTCTGGTGGCCGCCTCAAGGTTATCGCTGGAACTGGCGCAAATTCGACAAGTGAGGCGATTCAACTTACGAGGGCAGCCGAAAAAGCGGGCGCGGATGGATCCCTGCAGGTGTGTCCCTACTATAACAAGCCTTCTCAGGAGGGACTCTACCAGCATTTCAAAATGGTGGCGGGAGCTTCCTCCCTTCCGCTCATGCTTTACTCGGTGCCCGGACGAAGCGTCATTCAGATCGATATAGAAACCGTTTCCCGTCTCGCCGAGGACTGCGAGACTATCGTCAGCATCAAGGAGGCCGGCGGCTCATCTGAACGCGTGAACAAACTCGTGCAGGCGGTGCCCGAGTCTTTTAGTATCCTCTCCGGAGATGACCCTCTCACCGTTCCTTTCATGTCGGTTGGCGCCCGAGGAGTTGTGTCAGTTGCCGCCAACCTGATTCCTGAGGTCATCGCCCGACAGGTTAAGGCCCTACTTGCGGGCTCCTTTCCGGAAGCTCTGGAAATACAAAAACGCTATTATCCGCTCCTGAATACTTTAATGACTCTCGACACCAACCCAGTTCCCATAAAGAGCGCACTCGCTCTCTGCGGCCGTTGCACTCCTGAGTTTCGCCTTCCTCTTGTCGGCCTGACAGCGGAAAAAACTGAAACCCTGCGAGCGATCCTCGCCAAGTTCAAACTGGTCTGAACGTCTTCCTCCCATCCTCATGAACATCGCTATTACCGGCCGCTCCGGGCGCATGGGCCTCGCCGTTGCCGAGGCCGTGGGCAGTCACCCCGGTGCCTCGATCCATGGAACCCACGACACTGGCGAGGATCTGGATTCTGTGCTGAAAGGCGCAGACGTCGTCATTGATTTTACCATTCATTCCTTCACCTCTCACCTGATCGAGAGCGCACTCGTCAATCGCACAGCGTTGGTCATTGGAACAACCGGACACAGTGATGAGGAGAGGGCGGCTATTGACGATGCGTCACAGAACATTCCGATCGTTTGTGCTCCCAATTTCTCGGTTGGAGTCAACACCCTCTTCTGGCTCACGCGACGCGCCGCCCGCATCCTTGGTAACGATCATTTCGATATCGAAGTGACCGAAATGCACCACCGGCACAAGATTGATGCCCCATCGGGAACTGCCCGACGTCTCCTCGAGATCCTGAACGAGGAAACCGCAACTTCCTACGAAGGTGACGTCTCACATGGCCGGGTCGGAATTACCGGTGAACGCCCCCCATCCCAGATTGGAATGCATACCCTGCGGGGTGGTGATGTTGTGGGCGATCACACCGTGATGTTCGCCGCTGATGGGGAGCGGGTCGAGCTTACTCATAAAGCCTCCAGCCGTATGACTTTTGCCTCCGGGGCACTCCAGGCTGCCCTCTGGCTGAAGAACAAGGGCCCCGGCCTTTACGACATGCAGGATGTCCTGGGGCTTGAGTAGCAACCCCGCATCCCACACAAACTGGTTCCACCAGTGAAACAACGTCCTGATGGACTCTGCAGCATCAAGAATGGTCCGCGCCGGAATCGCGCTGGGGTCAAACCTCGGTGATCGAATTTCCAATCTTCGTGCTGCCCGCGATCTTCTCCGAAAACTCACCCCCGGAGACTCCGCTTACATCCAGGCTCCCATCTACTGCAGCTGCCCGGTAAACTGCCCTGCGGACTCTCCCGACTTTTTCAATACGGTGGTCGAAATTAACTACAATGGGACTCCCGCCCAGCTCTTGGAGCAGACTCAGGCTATCGAAGTCCAACTCGGCCGTATTCCCAATACTCCTCCAAACTCTCCCCGGATCATCGACCTCGATATCCTCTATTTCGGCGAACACATTACCGACGCTGACAACCTTCTTATTCCCCACCCCCGAATGACGCAGCGGCGCTTTGTCCTGCAGCCCCTTTCAGACATACGGCCCTCCATGACCTTACCCGGGGATTTTATTTCGGTTCTTGGGCACCTGAGATCCCTCACTCCGGACGTTGCCCCGCTGAGGCTCGTGGAAGCTGATTGGTAACGGACCGGAAATCTTGAAATCTTTTTCTCACAGGGACTAGCATCCCGGGGGGACAATGCTATGACAGAGGAGTGGATGTCACAGATAAGTGTGCCGCGCTGCGGGCGCGAAAGACAGAAGGTCCATCCATTGCGGCCCTGACTGCCTGGGACTATCCCACCGCCCGCTTGCTGGATGAATCAGGAGTGGACCTGATTCTTGTGGGAGACTCTCTGGGCATGGTCGTCCTGGGCTTTCCCGATACGACTTACGTCACTATTGAGCACATGGTCCATCACATCGCGGCCGCGGCCAGGGGTTGCCAGAAAGCTCTACTCGTTGGCGATCTGCCCATTCATTCCTATGATAATGATTACGCTACCGTCAAAAATGCCTGCCTCCTGATTGAGGCCGGGGCTGAGGCTGTCAAACTTGAGGGCGGCGTGGAACAGGCAGGTAAAGTCAGGGCTCTGACGGAGGAAGGAATTCCGGTCATCGGTCACGTGGGCATGCTGCCACAGAGCGTCCGGGAGGAAGGCGGCTACCTGAGGAAAGGCAGGTCCGCCGAAGAACTCTCGATTCTCATCGAGGGAGCGTCGGCTCTGGAGGACGCCGGGTGCTTTGCTATCGTCCTTGAGAGCGTCGTTGAGCAATCAGCCCGGAAAATTACGAAACAGGTCACTGTTCCGACTATCGGAATCGGTTGCGGAACGGGGAATTGTGATGGAGAAATTGCTGTGACCTCTGACGTCATCGGATCATACCCCTGGTTTGTTCCTCCCTTTGCCACAAGCCGTGCGGATGTTGCGGGTGAGATCACGAAATCTGTTGCCGCCTACGTCGCTGCGTGCCAGAAGTCCAAGCCATCTTAGGCGAATGCATGATTGGTCAGGACAAACGGGAAGCCCTGAAGCGAAGAATGGTCAGCCTAGGAATTCTGGAGGATGACCTTATCGAGCGATTTATCAGAGGCACAGGTCACGGGGGACAGAAAATCAACAAAACCAGCTCCTGCGTCTACCTTCAACACCAGCCGAGCGGGATCGAAATAAAGTGCCAAGCCCAGCGCTCCCGCGAGATGAACCGTTTCCTTGCCCGTCGGGAAATCTGTGATCGCATCGAGGAAATCGAAAAGGGACGGCGCTCCAAGCGGCAGCAGCAAATCGAAAAAATTCGCCGACAGAAAAGGCGAAGGTCCCGTCGACAGAGGCAACGGGATGTTGGGCTCAAGCGGCAGCATGGACAGAAAAAGGAACTCCGCAGAAAGCCCGGCGGAGAAGAATCCTGATTTCAGCAGGCTGCGCGGTGGCCAACGGTTCTTTCAGACCGGCAAAGTTACTCTTAACTGCATTTTTTTAGCGTCTTTCGATTCATTAGTGATTTAAAATCGCGCCGTGCGCCAATACTTGGATCTTCTTCGCGATGTACTGGAGAACGGCGAGGAACGTGCCGATCGGACAGGCACCGGAACCCGTTCGGTCTTTGGCCGTCAGGTGCGCTACGACCTTCGTGAGGGGTTTCCCTGTCTGACTACAAAGAAACTCCATTTACGCTCCATCATCCATGAACTCCTCTGGTTTTTGATGGGAGATACCAACATCCGTTATCTGCAGGAACACAAGGTCCGGATCTGGGACGACTGGGCTGACGAAAATGGAG
>DFWB01000187.1 GCA_002380675.1 Akkermansiaceae bacterium UBA4145 | reverse complement strand
AGCTCATGAAGATTTCCCAGCTTCTGGCTCCACCTGCCCAGAATCCTGACTCCATAAGCCCGCGCACGGTGGTCCGGGGAGGCCAGAAGAAGGCTAAGGACGGCCTCATCCGGTCGCCCAACCCACTCCAGCACACTCACCGCCTCAAGCAAATCCCGACCCTCAAGGTCCGGCGAACGACTCCATTCCCGCACCGCTTCCTGAACTTCCTCCGGTTTTCGGGTTGCAAGCACCTGCTTCGCTTTCAGTCGTGTCCAACGCTCTGGAGCCTTCAGAGCCTCAAGCAAATGAGCGAGACTGGAATCCAGAAGAACCGGTGGCTTCACTGGCCCTTTGCTGGGTGTCACTCGCCAGATTCGCCCATGAGTCTTATCCCGCTCGGGATGACGATAAAAATCGTCCTGATGACAGGTGATCGGATTATACCAGTCCACAATATAAATCGCTCCATCAGGACCCATTTTGACATCGATAGGCCGGAAGTTTCGATGCTTCGATCGTAACAACGGACTCTTCCATTCCAGTTTGAACCCAGCTCCATCCTCCTTGGTCTCAAAACGACTCACCTGATTCTTCTTATAGTCCCCGATAACAAACTGCCCCTGCATCTCGGTGGGCAGGTTCCCAGCCCCGAGACAATCGATGCCGCAGTAGCCTCCGGGATTACCAATTCTCGGAAGTCGCAGGCGGCGCTTCGCAGGGATCGATGCTGGCGTAAGGAACGACACCCCGCCTGCTCCATCGATAATGAAGGATTGTCCAAAGTCGTCGAAAGCGATTCCCCACGGATTCCCCGGCCCCATGAAATCATCCAGCAGTGGATCAAGCTGCAACTCCCGCGGCCGCATCCGGTACGCTCCAGCCTGAAACAGAGAGGACACTCCAAACGGAGTCTCTACCCGGGACTCGATCCCATCTCCCTGACACCACCAGAGTTCTCCCCCGGGACTCCAGACAAAGGAATTGCTGGTCTGATGAGAGTCCCCATTTCCAAACCCAGTCAGAAGCGTCACCCTTTCGTCCGCAATACCGTCTCCATCTGTATCTCTGAGGGTTAGCAAATCGGGCCCCTGCCCGATATACAGCCGGTCCGGCCCGACTTCCATTCCAGTGGGAATCAACAAATCCTCGGCAAATACCACTGACTCATCTGCCTTTCCATCGTGATCAGTGTCCCGCAGAGCAATCACGCGATCATACCCTTTCACTCCAGCTTCAATCTGAGGATAGACATCTGAGCAGGCCACATACATTCGGCCACTAGCGTCCCACCGCACCGAAAGGGGATTCCTTACGCCTAGGGACTCGTCGGCAAAGAGGTTGACTTCGAAACCCTCGAGAACTTCAAAACTATCCAATTCTTTTTTAATCCCAGCCTCCCCGGAACCCGTCAACTCTGGAGCTGCCGGCGCGGTCCATGGCTTACCGGAAAAGATGGCTTTCTCGACCTCTGCAATCAGTGCGGGATAGCTGGCCCATTCCTCCTGAATCGATGGCAAGCCATGCGCGGCCTTGGCGAAAATTCTCCTGCTGTCATCACCAAAGATGCACTTCCAGTTGGCAGGGCGCCAGTATTCACACCAGAGCCGATGCTTTTCCGCAACCGTAGCGCACATTAACTCATAGGCCTCGCCACCGGGCTCAGGATTCCCACAAAGCTGCTCAATAAACGACGCCACCATATCCTTTCCACTTCCAGAGACGAAAGGAATCTTCCGCTCCTTCGCGAGCTTCACAATGGCAGCAACGTAGGCTGGCAACGCAGCACGTTCGGCAGCACCCTTCCACTGCATGGGAGCAGGTTCGAGCAGAACAAGTCTTCTTCCCTTCCCCACGCGGTCCAGAAAGTTGCCATAGGCCTCGATAAAGTCATCGACACGTTTCTCCCCATCAAAGGACTCCATCTTCCCGAACTGAGCAATCACTACCGTCGCCCCGGCACGCTTCAGCTGGTCATCCCAGTTACCGAAGGCTTCCTCCCTCCACCTCTCCCGCTCCGCGCTCTGATGATAGACAGTGTCCCCGTCCCAAGCAAAATCACGGAAGAGCGGGGTATGCTCTTTCCACTTCATCGTGAGGGCAGACTCCAGTCGGCCCTCCTTCTGGATATCAATGAGGTCCGTTCCTCCAACGAAGGCAACAACATCGCCCTTCCGAAGCTCAAGCACCCCGGCGGCTCCCGCCGGAAGCAATAAGGACATCCAGGCCATAATGACCCCCACGTGACTCACAACTTTCACAGGTGGAAAACTAAGCAACTGAACCACCGGCGACAAGGAATAGCCTCCAGATAAGAGCCAGCCCATGGATTTTCAGGATCCTGCAGTGCCGCTCCACCCCTTTACCTCCCGCGCAGGACTTTCAAAAGAATTCCGAACGCTGGCGCGGCCATGCCGCCATGATCGAATCCTCCCAACTCGTGGAGTTGGGTCTGCTTGTGTCCTGCCACCTGCATCATTCGCCAGAGATACGCATTTTCCTCGTAACGTCCCAGCAGCTCCAGTTCCCGGTCCCCAGTGATCAGCACCAGCGGCGGTGAATCCTTCCGGACATGAAACAAAGGCGCGAACTTGTCGACGATCGCACGCTTGTCACTGATACCCCTCTCCTCCCGGGGAGTGAAGTGGGTAATAGTGTGCCCACTGAAGGGCACGAGAGAAGCGATTCGGTCTGCATCAATTCCGTGGTCCGCCAGGTAGCTCTCGTCCAGTCCTATCATGCTCGTCAGGTAGCCCCCAGCCGAGTGGCCGGAAACATGAATGGCTCCGGGGTCTCCTCCATAACGCTGAATATTCTTGAAGGTCCACGCAACTGCGGCAGCCGCATCCTCGATATAGGCTGGGCACTCTACCTTCGGAAACAGCCGGTAATTCACCGCCACCACCGCAATACCCTTCTTCTGCAACTGCCACGGCACCGCCTTGTTTCCCCCACGCAACCCTCCACCGTGAAACCATACCACCGTGGAATATCCTTGTTTCCCCGCCGGCCGGTACAGATCCAGCACACAGCGTTCCTTCATATACTCATCCCACCCGGGAGAATTCGTGTCGCGATAGGCAATATTGTTCTCACGAATGTATCCATCCTTCGCGACCTCCGCTCCTATGAGTCGGGGACTCACTGACAAGCCCATCACAAGAATCAGTAAACACCGTAGCATTCGTATCTCCTACCTTACCTGCCGTGCACCCGCAACGTGGGATCAAGGGAAGATTCTCGACTCCCTTCTTGTCCTCCCACGTAACACCGTTGAAGGATGCCTCCGTGATCGGATCCCCCCGCTACCACCACCTCGATGCCCTGCGGGCCACCGCGATGCTGCTCGGGATCGTGATGCACGGTCTCCTCTCCTTTTTCGCCAATCCTTACTGGCCCGCCCAGGACCTCTACCAGCATAAGGCCTACGAATGGGCCAACCAGGCCATCCACGGGTTCCGCATGCCCCTCTTTTTCCTCATCAGCGGATACTTCACCACCATGCTGTGGAGGCGGAAAGGTCTTGGCTCCCTGCTTCTCCATCGCGTCCAGCGCATTCTCCTGCCACTCGTGGTCGGTGGAATCATTATCATTCCTCTGGTATGGGTCGCCGACGAGCTGGGCAAAAGCTTTCAAGTCGGGCCAC
>DFWB01000259.1:3752-7125 GCA_002380675.1 Akkermansiaceae bacterium UBA4145 | reverse complement strand
ACGGTATGTCCGGTGATCTGTTACGACCTCCGGTTCCCGGAGCTTTTCCGGAAGGGGGTGCGGGATGGAGCCAATCTTTTTACTGTCAGCGCTAACTGGCCGGATGCCCGATCGCGCCACTGGAAGACTCTCCTCGAGGCCCGTGCGATCGAGAATCTTTCCTGTATTGTTGGAGTGAACCGGGTGGGGTCGGATCCTCGTTTTCGCTATCCCGGAGGATCACGTATATTGAATCATCAGGGGGCGGTACAGGCAGAGGCTGGTGATTCCGAAGCCGTCCTGTGCTGTAAGCTCGATTATGCGGATCTCATCGCGTGGAGGCGGGAGTTCCCGGCTCTGGAGGATATCAAGGGTTGATTGCCCGTGGTTGAGGGCTCTGAAGAGGGCGGATAGCAATCCGGGGATATTACTGGTCCCAGTCATCTTCTACGGCCTTGCGGTAGGCGGCAATGTCTTGCTCTCCGTAGTAGGCGATCAGGATGGCTCCATCGGATGCTACCGTCTCGAAGAGGCTGTGCATGAGCTCCTGCTCTCCAGGCCACGGGTAAACGTAGAAGACGTCAATCTCGTCGACCTCGCAGTCCATTCCCTCGTAGGGGGGGACAAGCGGGCTGGATTCGTCCCAGTGAGAAACGGGTTCGGGTGTCATTAACTCCGCGCCTCCATGGGCGGGATAGGATCCAAACCCCTCAGGGAAGTAACTCGTGCATAGGTTCTCAACTTTGATCGCGTGATCGTTCGCCAGTTCCCGGGCTAGTGATACCAGATCCTCCTCGATCTCCAGCCCGTAGGAGCGGTAGCCCAGGAGTGATGCAAGGCAGGCTCCGAGGCCAAAGCCGCTTCCCCATTCACAAAAGGTGTGCCCCAGGGGAAGATTTTTCTCGGTGAGCGACCTCAAAACCCGGTAAAGAAGAATTGGGTCGCTGGGAAGGAACCGGGGAACTCTGCGGTTACGATTGGATTCGAAGAGGGCATCAAGCCTCCGGTCAGCATCCGCGATTAACGCTGCGACCCGTGGGGGAAGGGCTTTGTCATCGAGTTGCAGGGGGATCTCCTCCAGAGCCATCTCGGACAGTCTGCCAGCTGCTCCTCCTCTTGTCGATGCGGCCAGCCAAATTCCTCGACTCGCGATTGGATTAGGGGAACATGTGTGACGTTGAAAGAGGTGGAGATCTTTACTGACGGTGCCTGTCGTGGGAATCCAGGGCCCGGGGGCTATGGCGTGGTCCTTACGTCCGGGGCGCATCGGAGGGAGCTGAGCGCAGGGTTTGCCCGGACCACCAATAATCGCATGGAATTACTGGCAGCGATCGCCGGACTGGAAGGACTCAAAGAGCCTTGCCGCGTGCGCCTTTGCTCGGACTCCAAGTACCTCATCAATGCGATGACCTGCGGCTGGCTGAGAAAGTGGAAGGGGCTTGGTTGGAGGCGGGGTCCGAGGCAGCGATTACGGAATGAGGACCTATGGAAACGTCTTGACGCGGTATGTGGGCAGCACGAACTGCACTGGCAGTGGGTCAAAGGTCATGCGGGCCATGTCGAGAACGAACGTTGTGATTCCCTGGCAGTGGCTGCTGCGGAAGGCGACGATCTGCCTTCCGATGAGGGCTACCTGAAAGAGGAGCAGCTTACGGGAGAGGAACCTGGCCTCTTTGATTGAAGAAGGCAGAGGCTCCGGTCGAAGTGCACGTATGTGTGGCAGGAGCTGGCTCACCCTCCGAAGACGGCCTGTTACTTCTCGAGAAAAGACGCCAGCGTCTCCGGTTCGATGCTGCCGAGCCAGAGTACCGCATCATCCCGGGTGATGATCTCCAGAGCTCTTCCTTGGAAGCCAGCCCAGATCTTGTGTCTCCGCTTTCTCAGGGGGACGTCGATCACCTTGATGCTTTTAATTTCAGCGAGGGAGATCGTTTTCTTCAGGATACCGATTCCTAGCTGGGCCTCGAGGGTTTCCCCGGTAACCCGGACCGTCAGCGGATTCCAGAAACAGGGAATCAGAATCGCCCACGGTGCTACCCAGATGATTGAGCCCCAGGCTCCGCTGACAGCCACCAGGACTTATCGGTTCTGTGATAGACGTCGTCGGTTGAATCTATGGAATCAACTCTACGAGGAAGCCGCTGATTGCCCAAGGGAGATCCCGGGCCTCGCTTTCCTACCCGGGTAGTTTTCCGGGGGGTTACTTGCCAGCTTTCGCTTCCGGCTTGCCAGGAGCAGGCTTTGAGCTGTCCTTCTTCTTGAGGTCTTCCTTTTCCTTCTCGCGCTCCAGGAACGACTTGCCTTCGGTAATCCATTGGTTCCCGGATTTCCCCTTCAGGAAGTGCGCCATCCATTCCCTGACGCGGTAGTGGTAGTCGACCATGTTTTCCTCCTTGCGCAGCCCGTGATTTTCCCCCGGATAAACGAGGAGTACGAGATCGTCCTTCCCGGCCCAGCGGGCGGCATTGTACATCTCGATACCCTGATCCCAGTCGACCGCGCCATCCTTGTCTCCGAAGGCAATGAGGAGAGGCGTGTTGAGGGTGTCCAGCCCATGAATGGGGGAATTGCGGGCGTAATTCTCCGCATCCTGCCAGAAGGGCTTGTTCATGCGTCCCTGTGATTGCGCGAAGATGCGAGCATTGGTGCCTCCAGAATTCCAGTAA
Source organism: Akkermansiaceae bacterium UBA4145 (assembly GCA_002380675.1). GTDB lineage: Bacteria > Verrucomicrobiota > Verrucomicrobiia > Verrucomicrobiales > Akkermansiaceae > Roseibacillus_B. The sequence goes on along the minus strand of DFWB01000259.1, from coordinate 4,480 downwards.
ACGCTTACGGACATGCTCATCATGTCGGTGAGGGGAGCCCCAGCTACTGCGGCCGAGAAGAGGTCGGTCTGGGTAACGATGAAAGAGGTCTGGTAGGCGCCCCAGGAATGCCCCATCAGGCCGACTCTCCGGGAATCGACCATTCCTGTCTCGAGAACCTTTTCCACGGCAGGAACCACGCAGTCTACGGCTGAGATCCCAGGTTGCTGAGGCCGATAGACAATGTCAGGTTGAAATACGAAATAGCCTTCTGCGGAAAAGACGCAGGGATTGTAGGGGTGCTTCTCGCTTGGGGTGTAGTAGCGGTGCAGGTCCTGTGATCGCTTCTCGTAGATATAGACGATCATGGGATACTTCTTCCCCTTTCGGTATCCGGCAGGGTAAGTGAGCATGCCCTGCAGAGGAACACCCTGCGTGTTCTGAAAGTTGACAAGCTCCGAGCGTCCCCACTGGTAGTTTTTCTGGAACGTATTGGTTTCGGTGACCTTGTGCGGGTCCTCCAAGGCAGGGCCTGCGAGGTAAAGGTCACGGGATTGATCGCTCCGCTCCCGGGTGAAGGTGAGAATGTCGGCATCCCGGGATCGGGTGAGGAACAGCATGAGCGCATCGTCGAGAAGGTGGGTTTTCCAGTCGGCTGCGGGGGTTTTCCGGGTTGCAAGAGTCAGGCTCCCGTAACCGGACTTCTTGGAGCGTTCCCCGAAGAGGCCGACGTAGATTCGGTCCCCTCG
>DFWB01000259.1:0-3488 GCA_002380675.1 Akkermansiaceae bacterium UBA4145 | reverse complement strand
CCGTAACCGGACTTCTTGGACCGCTCTCCGAAGAGGCCCACGTAGATTCGGTCCCCTCGAGCAATATTGCCGTGATTCTCTTCCCGGTAACTCGCCTGAGAAATACGGTGCCGAAGTTGTTCCTTCCGGCCGTTGGTCAGTTTGCGAGTGCGCTCGCCCCGCGGATCAAGAAGCCAGATGTCGTAGCGGTCGTAGAGAAGGACGCCGGAGCTGTCAGTGAGCCAGATGCCACTACCGAAAGGCCGCTTCTCCTGGGCGAGAGTGTCGTCCTGCGTGTCGGTAAAAGAGGTCTTTAGTGTGGAGGTGATGTTTTTCTGTTTTCCGGTCTTGAGATCATGGATCCAGATGTGGCCCTCACGTACGAAGAGGAGGAATCGTCCGTTGGGACTTGTCGAGAGGGTGAACTTAACTCCCTCAAGGATGCGGTTGCGTTTCCCATTCCTAGTGCTGATGGCGTAAACGTCGTGCAGCCGTGGGCCAAACATGGCTTCTCGTTCGTGGGGAGAGGAGTCCATTCCAATAGCCCGAAGGCCATCCTGCATGACGGTTACCCGTTCCGTGAGCTCGTTCTCGAGTTGAACCAATTTGTTTTCTTTCAACCACCACACCGCCTTGCGTGTGGGATTTCTGCGGCTTGAGGCCTCCTTTTTCTGCCGAGGCATAATGGTTACATCTTTCGAGTGCCAGACCTCTACATTTGAGGGGGTAGTCAGGGTTTCCCGGAGGGTCTTCGCCGGTAGATCAGGACTGTCTTGGCCCTTCTCTTTCTGACTGCCCTCCTTTGGGGCAGGAGATTTGTCAGGGCTGGGTTGTGCTGGGGAGGAGTCTTTCGCGCTATTGTTGTTCGTTTTACCTTTCTTGCCCTGCTTCTGTTTTGCGGCGGGCTTGGGAGGGGAGGGGAAATCCTTGGGTTTGTTCTCCCATTTCTTGAGTGAGCAATGAAGTGCTTGGCCGTTCTTATCCCAGCTCAGGCTGGCCGTGAGGTAGTGATCGAGGGGAAAGGAGAGGTTCTTGCTATGGTCGTAGATGGCCTGGTCACCGGTTGGCTTATCCGAGTCATCCAGATTTCGGAAAGCCAGGAGAGTGTGAGAGATGTCCTCCTTGTCCCCAAACTTCATCTGCCGGGCGGCAGCGAGATCAAAGGAGTCCTTGCGCCAGAGCAGTCCAGCGTAATCCTGATCGCTGGCCTCAAGGGTCCGCAGAGTCTCTCTGCCGGGGTCGAAAAGCTGCAGGGCGTTACTGATGCTGGGGGAGTCGACGACGAGAGCGAGAAGAGATCCTTTCTTGCTCCATGCGAATTTGGTGACATTCCCGAAGGTTGTATCCTTCCCGGTTTCGAGATTACGAACGAGCAGGGCCCGGGCGGGAGGAGCGGGAGGGGTGCCCGGGCGGGCAGGAGTGGATTTGCCGATCACCTCGATGGCCGCAAAGCGGCTGTCGTGGCTAAAGGCAAGCGTGATCACATTCTTGAATTCCGTGGTCTTTCCATCGATCAGGGAGCGAAGATGGATGGTGGTGCCAGGTCCTGCAGGTTTCTTGGATTCCTTGGCTTTTTTCTTCTCCTCCGGGCTCTTTCCGATGGTCACGGATAGCCATTTGCTGTCATTGGAAAAGACAGGGCTCTCCCCTTGGGAATAGACCTGTTGTTCCTTACTTTTGCCGTCGTTGATTCTGTGAAGGTGAAGGGAGCTCTTGCCGTCTACCCGCCTGATATCGAATGTGAGCCACTGGCCATCATGCGACATTTTCCGGTTCCCCATGTTCATTTGTTCCCACTGGGCATAATCCTGTGGGGCGATGGGTTTTCTTTGAGGCTGCTTTTTCTTTTTGCGCTTCTTACGGCCGGATGGCTGCGATTCAGTTCCGGGCTCTGCTGTCTTGGCGAGCGGAGTAGAATTCCCGGGAGAATGTTTGTGGTTAGAACCTTTTTCGGTGGGTGTTTCTCCCGGTGCCGACGTGGACAGGAAGAGGACGAGTGGAAGGGTGGTGAAGAGGAGGTAAGGGTGAAGCCTCATATTGCTGTGTGTAAGGGGGGGGAGGCCTTACTCTGAATGAGCTCTTGTTAGAAGCCTCCATTTGAAGAAATTGAACGGGATGTTCCACAGAGTCCCTTTCAGGGAGTGTGCTCGGAGCCCAGACCCCGGTTCGATTTTCGAGGCGTTTCGGCTCGTAGTCCATAAAAACGAGCTATCTCGTTTACGGACGGTACAGGATGAGGTGAATTAGTTCTGCATCATGGCTTGGTATATTTCAAAAGGGAATGAGCGAGAAGGTCCGGTCAATGGGGACCGCCTTCGCAGCATGATCATCACAGGTGAAATCTCATCAACCGATCTGGTGGCCTGGGGTGAGCAAGGAGAGTGGATCGAGGCGGGAGAGGTGTCTGATTTTTCGGGTCCTGATCCCGTGCCCACGGAAACTCCGTCTGCTACTGCTGCCGTTGCTCCTGCGAATCCGGAAGAGGGGGTTTCCCTCGCTCAGGTGGAGGAAAGGGCTTCGGAGGAAGCACTCCCGGTAGCGCCGCCTCCAAGCGGAGCTGATGCTCTTGAATCCTCTGCAGCGGACCAGCCTGAGGAGCCTGCTGCTCTCGTGGGTCGAGAGGACAAGAGGGACTCGGAAAATGAGGATAAAGGAGAGAGAGTGGTTCCGAAACCATCGCTAGGAGGAGCTGACGGTTTCAAACCTCCTACGGTTGGAAAGCCTGTTGAAGAGGCTCCGGCAAGGACTGCCAAATTAACCGGGGAGGAAGAAGAGATCTCCTATGATCCTGACGCTTCGCCTCCTTTGTCAGAAGGTGATCAGACCTCAGGGATCTCCGCGCAGGATGCCACTCTCAACGACCGTATCCTGGCAACTCTGATCGATATGCTGGTTGCCATCGGTGTGGGGTGGATGATCAACGTTACTATTGGAGGCCCTGTCTGGCTATACAGTTCGCTCTGTATGTTGCTCCGGGAGTCTCTTCCTGTTCTTAATGGGCAGAGCATAGGCAAGAGGGCGATGAAACTCCAAACAGTGACTCTGGATGGAAAGGTTCTGAAAGGAGGTTGGGATGAGAGTATGCTCAATGGGAATATGCTTCGAAACGTCCCGCTCTTGGTACCTCTGTTTCCGATGGTCGAGTTGATCGTGCTGTCTACCCGGGCCAGTCAGCATCACGGGATTGGTGGTCTTTGTCGGCAGTGCGGTTGCGAAATTGAACGGAAGCCTGAATTTAAGCCCTTGCTCCGATTGGGCGACCAGTGGGCGGGCACAAAGGTTATTAGCCTTAGTTTCCGGCCCGAAGTTGGCGGCTCGGCTGAGTGAGCCGGAAGAGGGTCTCGCTCTCAGCTCGACTCTCACCGATATCCCCGGAGTTCGCTCCTTTATGGGGCATCACTTGACACGAGAGGGCTTTTAAGGAACCAGAGAGGGATGAGGATTCTCTTCGGCCTGCTGATCCTGACTACCTGCTCTGTGGCGGAGGATTGGCCTCAATATCTTGGCCC
>DFWB01000063.1 GCA_002380675.1 Akkermansiaceae bacterium UBA4145 | reverse complement strand
TCGCCTCGATGGAGAAAATGAATGACACGCGGATTACCATTGGTTGGCTTGAACTGCCCCTCTCCCTTGAAATGAGTAGCAGCCGCATAAACCATATTGCCCCTGGGCAGCTTTTTCATGACCTCACTCTTCTTCCGGATCTCACTCTCAAGATTCTTCAGATGCTTCTTTCGTTCCTCCGTATGGAGTCTGGCCAGCAGGCCCTCTTTCTTCTTTTCGAGCCGGGCGAGGCTGGCCACGGACTCTCTGTCTTCCCCCCGCGCCCAGATACCATCGGTCAGGTTGGATCTTCGCCATCGGATTGGAGCCTCCACGGAGTCCAAGGAGGACACCTTGCCCTTGAGAGCTCGATTGCCGCCTGCACTGTCCAGGACTTCAACCTCAGCCAGAGCAAAATTGTAGTCGTTGGCAGCACGTCTCGCCAACTTTGTGGCACGCACGCGTAGAAACCGCGCAGAGGATTCCGTTTGATATTCGAGGGGCATGAGCCCGGGATTGGGAAAGTCACTGCCGGACTTGTCCACTAAAACCTGCGAGCGAGAGAAGTCCTCACGGTTGGATGCAATAATCTGGAAGCGAACAGGGAAGCCAAAGCCTGCACCGATATTGTTGAAGCTGTCATGACAGGCATGCAGCACGACTTTTTTAATATCAACTCGTTCACCCAGGTCGATCTGCACCCACTTCTCCAGGTCCGAAGAGGACTCCACCTTACTGTGGTAACCAAACTCGGGACGCTTGCTGGCGGGGTTCGATTTCTTCTTCAAGGCCTCAATGGTGGATTCAAGTGTGCTCAACTCCTCTCCGCCCTCTTTCCTAATCGACCCCTCAATGCCACCTTTTTCAGCACGCAGAGCAACAAGATCCTGTGTCAGCTGAGATCGACGTTTTTCTGTCTGCGGATCACTGCCATAATTACGCTCGGCCTTATCCACTGCTGCAAATACCGATTGCAGGCTATAGTAGTGCTCCTGCGTATAGGGATCTCCCTTATGAGCGTGACAGCGAGCACACTGGATGGTCACAGCGCAGAAGGTATTGAACACATTGGTAACCATGTCGTCTCGATCCAGGTTACGAGCCACCTTCCCGTCTATCTTCGATTCAGGAACCTCGGCATGCCCAATGAAGTCCCACGGTCCCGCCGCCAGAAACCCGAGGCCAAGGATCCCATCCTGGGTATCCGGGTAGAGACTGTCTCCAGCAACCTGCTCCTTTATAAACTGGGCGTATGGTTTGTCCTCATTGAAAGAGCGGATAACATAATCACGATAGGGCCACGCATTTGGCCGCAGCTTGTCTTTATCGTAGCCACAGGTATCCGCATACTTGGCCACGTCCAGCCAGTGTCGGGCGAAGCGCTCTCCATAGCGAGGCGAGGCAAGTAGCCGGTCGACCAAGGCTTCATAGCTTTTATCGGGATCCTTCTCATAGGCCCTCAGAAACTCGTCTGTTTCCCTTGGGGTCGGCGGCAGGCCTGTCAAGTCGTGGGTCACCCGACGAATGAGCACAAGTGGTGTAGCCCTTTTTGAAGGATGGAGGCCGTTAGCTTTCAGCTTGGCCAGAATAAAGCGGTCGACCTCATTACGGATCCATTCTCTGGATTCTGGAACTTCTGGTTTTAGTAGCGGCTTTCGAGACCACCATTCTTCACCCTCCGGACTGCCGGTGCCCACCGGGCCCAGCAGGATCCAGAGAAGCAGCAGAAGGAGTGTTCGCAAGCGAATCATCGGAAGACCTACCAGTACCATAAATCGAGGCACCCGCCAGCCCTCACTTTATCGCTCCAACGAGTGAGTCCGGATTTCCAAGATAACGCGTTGGGGCCATGGCCCCAACGCGACGGCAGCTCAATTCTGTAAGCTGGACGCTCCACCCGCCCACTCAGGGCGTGGCCATACGCACATTGTCGATGGAAAGCCCGCTAAAGGCATCCGGACTGCTATCGCTCACGAAGTTAAACTCAATTACCACGCTCTCTCCGATCGCCTCTGCGACTACCGGGATTGTCTGGGCGACCCAGTCCGCATCAAAAAAGGTCATATCGATCACAGTTTCCTCCCCGAGCTGTAACAGGTCCGAGGCACGCAGGAAACGTAGAGATGCGAATTCACCAAAACCGTCACCATCACGATAGGCATCGAAGCTCAATTCCGCCGCCGCCACACCTGTCAGGTCAATGGCAGGAGACCGCAGAGAAATATCGGAATCCGTTCCAAAGTCTCCCAGGTTCGTAGTCCACGCGTTGATTGAGTCATCGGCGCCGCTCAGGGGTCCCGTACTGCCATTGGGCGTTCCCCGCTCCCAATTGGTGTTTCCGTTGGCATCATTCACAATCGCCACCCATCCTGTGTCGGTCTCAAAATCATCTTCGAACAGAGGAGGTGCAGGAATCTGGAAAACCTTATAAAAGGCCTCGGATTCAGCGGCGGCAGTGTCCACCACCAAAGTGGTAGTCTCACCAGGACCAGCCTGAATGCCCGTGAGTATGCGAGGCCATGTCGCAGGGTCCCCGCTGAGATCCAGACTCTTTGCGATCTCAAAAACCTGTCCCGGAAGAGATTCCCAAGTCAGTTCCGTAGTATCTGCTGCCTCGTCATGGTTTACATCGACCAACTTCACCTCTGGGATGACCGTCCCCACAATCTGGATGGCGTGAATTCCCGAGTTACCGGATCCCCGGTTGACTTGGACCGAGAAATCGGATTCGGTTTGCCCTCGGAAGACGCAGTAGTTGGCGTTGGGATTGCCGGCTCCTTCATCCTCAGTCAGGAGGTAATCCGCTGGAGAAAAGCCAGCACCTCCCGGAGCGTTTGAGAACGTCGAGAAAGAGAATGTCTGCCCCGCGGTAGTACTCTCGATCGCGCCACTTCGACCATTCCCATCACTCCCAAAGTAGACGTAGACGTCATACGCCGCATAAGGAATTCCCGACAGGTCGATCGTACAGAATCCATCAGCGTTGATATTGTCGATATAACCATTCATCAACTTTGAGTCCGGATCTGCATTCCCATTGGCCGTATTCCATGTTCCGTTCGAAGCCCAGCTCACCGTCACCCCGCTAGGAGCCCCATCGCTGTCCGCCAGACTGCCCGCAGCCGGGCTAATGAGGTCTGCCTCGGTCCCGCTGGCCCCGGCGACTGCATCAATACCGCCCGCCGTATTATTCCAGTTGACCTGCGCGACATCTGGATGCCCCGCCACTTCATCAGGGGCCAACTCGGCGTTCAGGTCACGATTGCTGATGAAATTGATACCTATGCTATTACCAGTACCCCTCGGCCGGCTGTCCGCACTGGTAGGATCTGTACCTAACTCAATCTCAAGAGAGTCACTTACTCCATCCCCATCGCTGTCACTACTGTTAGGGTCCGTGACAAAAGGATCCGCAGCAGCCTCTGCCCCATCCGTGAGACCATCGTCATCACTATCGTCATCAAGAGGGTCTGTGCCGGTATCCGTTACGCTGGCAAAGATCCCTGTCGCTGTTTCCACTCCGTCAACAAGACCGTCTCCGTCACTGTCATCGACCTGCGGATCCGTTCCGCGCGCCAACTCCTCGCCATTGTCTGAGCCATCATTATCCGGGTCCCCATCCGGCCCGTTGTTAACGTCGATGGATCCGTCATCCGCGCTGCTCAGGCCGTTAGCCTCTTCCCATGCATCTGGCAGGCCATCCTCATCGGCGTCTGCGGGCGGAGCCGTCCCTACGATCTGTATCCCATGAATCCCAGAGTTCGCTGAACCCCGGTTAATCTGAACAGAAAAAGAGGAGGAGTTCTGTCCTCTGAAGACACAGTAGTTCGCAGACGGGTTTCCGTTGGCGTCATCCTCGGTCAGGAGGTACGAATCCGGGAAGAGGCCTCCCTGCTGGGAGTTGGTGCTGTAAGAGATGATCTCTCCCGCCGTCGTGCTCTCAACCCAGCCAGTGCGGCCATTTCCATCACTTCCAAAATACACATACACGTCATAGTTGGGATATGTGATATTCTCGAAATCGACCCGGCAGAACCCCTCCGCGTTGATATTGTCGATGTAGCCATTCATCATCTTGTTGTCACCCGAGCTTCCTCCATTGTTGGTGTTCCAGGTTCCGTTGGAACTCCATGTCACCGTTACTCCGGTAGGCACCCCTTCACTGTCGACCAGGCTCCCGGGGGCAGGGCTCAAAAGTGTAGTTTCATCACCATTAGCTCCCCCTGCCGCATCAATACCTCCATTCGTATTGTTCCAATTACTCTGTGCCACGTCAGGGTGGCCCGCTACATCCTCGGGAGCCATCTGGGCAATAGCGAGATCCCGGTCACTGTTAAAATTAATCCCGATGCTGCTTCCCGTTCCCTGAGGGCGACTGTCTGGGTCAGTGGGGTCCGTTTCCAGCTCCAGCTCCAGCGCATCCCCTACCCCATCTCCATCAGTATCACTGAGGTTGGGATCCGTTATAAAAGGATCCGCGGCAACTTCTGCTCCGTCGAGGAGACCATCATCATCGCTATCATCATCCAGAGGATCAGACCCAGTATCAGTCGCTCCGACAAACGTACCTCCTCCCGTCTCAACACCATCGGAAAGACCATCCCCATCGCTATCGTCATTCTGCGGGTCGGTCCCTCGTATCAGTTCCTCAAGATTGTCGGAACCATCAGCATCAGGGTCCCCCGCGGGACCGTTGCTCGCATCAACCGATCCATCGTCGGTGGGAGAAAGCCCGTTTGCCGTCTCCCAGCCATCGGGTAATCCATCATTATCTCCATCCTCGGGGGGAGCTTTGGAAACAATCTGGATTCCATGAAAACCCGAGTTACTGGAGCCCCGGTTGACCTGTGCAAAGAAGGTGGGAGAGCTCTGGTCTCGAAAGACACAGTAGTTGGCAGGAGGATTACCGGCACCCTCATCCTCGGTCAGGACATAGATTCCCGGGAATCCCCCGGCCTGCTGGGAATAAGTACTGTAGGAAAATGTCTGCCCCGCAGTGGTGCTTTCGATTGCACCGGTCCGCTCATTGCCATCACTGCCAAAGTAGACATACACATCATAGCTGGCATACGTGATATTGTTTACCTCGATGGTGGATCCCACCCCAGTGTGATCAATATAGCCATTCATCAACTTATTGTCCCCGGAAGTAGTTCCATTGTTGGTGTTCCAAGTCCCGTCGGAGGTCCAGGTCACCTGTGCTCCGGTGGGAGCCCCATCACTGTCAACCAACGTTCCCGGGGTCAGTCCAAGGAGATTGGTTGCGTTACCGTTGGCTCCACCGTTTGTGCTATTCCAATTGGCTTGGGCTACATCAGGGTGACCCGCCACCTCATCGGGCGCTAGTTCGGCAGTCAGATCACGGTCACTTGTGAAATTAATCCCGATCGACTGTGCGTGAACACAAAGCGGGAGGGCGAGGGCGAGGGCGAAAACTGCCCCTTGCAGGCATTGGATTTTCATTGGATTTTAGATTCCGTGTAGTGTGGCGATTACGTCAATCACGACAAGATGTTATAAAGAAAAAATGGAATAACTCGCTCACTACCAATGATGCATCTCTCGAGATACCTCCTGTGGCGATCTATTGATCCGCACCGGAAGGCTCTCTAGACGAAAAAGCCCATGACACCGTCAGGTGACATGGGCTTATAAATGAAAAAGGAACCCTACTTGCGACGACGGCGCATCATGAGCAAACCTCCCACCCCAATGAGGAGACAGGAGGAAGGCTCAGGAATCAGGTTTCCCACGATCTGGACTCCGTGGAAGCCCGAGTTGGAGCTCCCGCGGATCAAGTCGAAAGTCTGCGCATCCCCGGTCAAACCGGAGAACAAAGCATAGTTAGCATCAGGATTACTTCCATCCGTACTGGTAGTCTGCACAAACGGGAAGGGCTCGACCCCTCCCTGATTGGAAAAGGTCGAAAAGTCGAAGGTCGCTCCGGGACCCGCTACCGCACCAGTCCGCCCATTCCCATCACTGCCAAAGTAGACATAGACATCATAGCTACCCGCAAACATTGCACTCAGGCCAGTAAGGTTAATCTGGGCTGCTCCCCCTGCGTTAATGGCATCAACGTATCCATTCATGAGGATATTATCGCCGTTTCCCGCGCCGTTGTTGGTGTTCCATGTTCCGTTGGAAGACCAGTCTACCGTTACTCCATTGTTCACCAGCGTCCCCGTCGCTCCAGCGGTGGCATCACCTCCTCCATCGGTGTTGACCCATCCCGTGGAGGGCACTACCCCGGCCACTGTGGTTGAGGTCATTACCGCAGTGGCGTTGTCACGGTTACTGTTGAAGCTGAAGCCAATCGATGCGGCAGAGAGAGAGGCAGCTGCACCCAAAAATACAACGAGCGCGACGAGGGTTTGTGAAACTTTCATACTGACAGGGCTTATCTTCAACAGATTACACATACATCTGGCCTGAAGTGAAAGATTTTTTTGTTCGCAGAAGCAGGATTGTGAATAGGTGACTATTCTCCCATGTGGGCAGTGTTTATGGCCACGAAGCTGGGCATAATTCACCTTGTCCCATCGATCGGGGACCTGAATACCTAGGAAATGCTAAACTCTGCCAGCTTCCTATTGAGGCACTGTGAGCACTATTTCTCTGCTCCCTTTGTCAAGATCAAGCGCTGAGGTCCTCTTTCCGGGTCCCGGCCAAGTGACCTCCACACGGGTAACATCAGGATCCAGAAATATCACTGGCGTCGACTGGGAAAGATATCCACTCCCCTGATAGACTTCCGTCACCCGTTGACCAGTTCCAGTGAAAAGGATGATTCGGGCACCAGCAGCATGGGAATTGCCTACCCTACCCTCCAGCCGCAAAGACCGCCCAGCGGGACCTGGACGATTTGTAAAGGCCCTCAATTCACCGTCATTAATGCCGATCAGGAAATCCGGGCGCCCATCACGGTTGAAATCCGTGCAAGCCAGGCCTCGCCCGTCACCAGGCACCACCAATCCACTTTCAGAATGCGGAACCGCGTCGAACCCTCCTTCTCCATCTCCCAGCAGAAGCACGCTCAGTCCGCCGCGGAACGGAGGGGTCTCAAACTGAGGATTAGAGAAATTCTGGACCGCATACAGGTCCAACCTTCCATCAGAATTCACGTCGACCAGTGATACTCCGAAGATCGAAGACGACTGGGCGATGTTAGGTAAGGGCTCAAAGGAGAATTTTCCCTTTCCATCATTAATGAACACTCCCGATTCCAAGGTAGTCGCTTCAAGCTTGAGGGATTCAGTAAGGCACTCCTGAGTGTATATCTGGGGAAGAGTCGCACTGGCAAACTGATGGAAGGTCCCAAACTTCTTGCCAAGATGCGGCATGGCCTTGGTGGAGCAACTCTTCCCACGAGCCGGCACTATGATGTCATCCTCATACTTAGCCTCTACAAGACGCTTTTTGCCCTCATCTCCATACTCTCCGTAATACAGCATTACTGGATGACCCGCATCTGCATGGTACTTGGTATTGAGACCTGCGTTACCAACCACATAGTCGATGTCCCCGTCATGGTCGATATCTCCACCAGTTATACTGTTCCACCATCCCGTATACTTCTGCAGACCACTCAGGCTGGTTACGTCGACCAGCTTGCCACTCTCATTGCGAAAGAACTTCACTGGACCCCATTCCTGAGAAAGAAGAAGGTCAACCCAACCATCGCCATCAGCGTCAGACCACAGGGCTCCTGTCACCATTCCTGTCTGCTCCAACCCCGGAGCGACAGCGGCCGGGGCCTTCACGAACCGGACTTCTCCGTCACTGGATTCATTCAGGAGCAGATGACTCGTTGCCGCAACGGGGTAATCACCCGAAATAACTCTCCCTCCGACAAATAGATCAAGATCTCCATCACGATCGAAATCGGCCGCCACCACACAACTACTGTTGTCCCGCGATTCCGGCAGGCTCCCCGGAGGGGCTTTCATGAAATTCCCCGAACCGTCGTTGAGGTAGAGCCGGTCACGGGTAAGCAGGCTCCCAGGATCATATTCATAGCTGCCACTTGCGACATAAAGATCCTGATCTCCATCAGAGTCCGCATCGAAGAACAGAACTCCCATTCCCTCCGTATCCTCATCCATATCAAAGGGAGAGGTGGTCCCCAGTCGAAAATTTCCCTTTCCGTCATTCAGAAAGATCGCACCAGACTGGCCACGCGCCGTTGCAATGTAAAAATCTTCACTGCCATCACCATTTACATCCGCTACGGCAACACCCGGCCCGAGCTGCGAAAGCTTGTTTGGAAGAAGCGGTTGCCGCGAGAAGTCCTCGAAAACCTTCTCCTTGTGCACTATTCCCCTGAGCCTCTCTTCCGTGAGGAAGAGCGGGTCTTCCTCACGGCGCTTGTAGCCCGGAAGCTCCCCGCCTGCTTCCGTAATCTCGTGGTGGTGATTGGCCTCGAGTCCACGGTATTCCTGCTCGCCGCCATCTGGCCAGCGCACATTGATCCGATCCACACGTTCTGCCTCGCCCAGCCCGAAATGAATGATCGGTTCGTTGCTGGAGAGGTAACCGCTCAGAGGAACGAGCTGGCGGACGTGCTTAACACCCCCCGCCTCAACCGTCACCAGTGCGCCGATCCCGGAACTGTTCGAGCGGACCCCCTTCAGGGATACGGTGATGCAATTTCCCTTCTGGGAACCGTTCCGATAAATACTTACCGGCTCCTCCAGATTCACTGTCACGAGGTCGAGGTCTCCATCTCCATCAAGATCTCCATAGGCACTACCATAGCTCATGCCCACGTGATCAAGGCCCCACTCTTTGCTCGTGTCCTCAAATTTGTAATCACCCTTGTTCCTGAAAGAAAGGTTCTGCTCCGGCTTCGTGGGAGTATTCTCGTAGTGATCCCATTCACTTTTCCCGATCTGATCGGCTGGGGTAAAGGTGATGTCCGAATTGTTGAAATCTCGCGCCATTCCATTCGAGATGAAAAGGTCCACCTTTCCGTCATTGTCAAAATCAGCCAACTTGGCCGCCCAGGACCAGTCCGAACTCGATATTCCCGAGAGGCTCGCACACTCGATATAGCGGCCCATTCCAACACTTACGTAGAGGCAGTTCCTCATGACCTGCCGGGGCATGGCTTTCTCAATCACGTATCTCATCGCTCCCATCTCACCCATGGCCATCTTGGATTTATAGTGTGTGGTTGCAGCCATATCGAGAGCCACGAAATCTAGCTGACCATCGTTGTTAATATCCCCCGCATCAGCTCCCATGGAAAACCACGGCGTGTAATTTACTACCGAGGTAATCGTATCGGTAAAAGTTCCGTCACCATTATTTCGGAACAGATTATCAGGGTCCGCAAAATCGTTGCACACATAAAGATCCATCAGGCCATCGTGGTCGTAATCCCACCATGTTGCTGACAACCCGTGGCCATCCACCCTGATTCCGGATTCGTTGCTGACGTCCGTGAATTTCCCGCCGTCATTTCGCAGGAGCAGATCTGGCCTTCCTACCTCATCCATGCCGTATGAACCCGGACCATTTTCCTTCAGCCCGTAATATTTTCTGAACTCTGGTTTAACCCTTGGTCTGCCACCCGCAACCTCTTCGAAAGGCGGCTCAACGGGACGTCCTCCCTCCCGGTAATAGCGGTTAGTAAGCAGGAACACATCCAAGTCCCCATCGCGATCATAGTCACAGAAGCTCGGCACGAGACATGCATCCACTTGCGCGAGCCCAAACTCTTCAGCTGCTTCCCTGAATTTCCCGGAGCCATCGTTCAGGTAAAGAGCATTCGGTGAGTCATAATTACAGACGTAGAGGTCGAGGTCTCCGTCGTTGTCCACATCAGCAAGAGCCGCCCCCGTCGCCCAAGCATCTTCCCCCTCGACTCCGGCGTTCCGTGTAATATCCCCAAATTTAAAGGAACCTCCTTCTTGCCGATACAGCCTGTTTTTTCCAGGTCCACTCGCAAAGAAAAGATCCGGCAACCCATCTCCAGTCACATCCCCGATCGCAACCCCTCCGCACACGAACCCGGAATGGTAAAGGCGCTTGAGCGGATGCGAGACATCGATTCCATTCTGGAAGGTGACGCCTGTCTCGTCCGGACTAAGTCGCTGAAAAAGGCTCGCTACTTTCTTCTCTGAGCGCGCAACAAGAGGCCTGCTCTTGACCATTCCCTCCGGTTTCGAAGAAACCGGCGCCCTTTGAGATTCTCCCGTCTGCCGCATCGGCTGGCTTCCATCTCCCCTACTCTCTTTGTCACCACAGGAAGCAGACATCATGACACTCAGGACAAGCGCCGGAATTGAAAGAAAACGATTCATGACTGGGGTTTGACCAGCCTGACAGCACGAAAAAAATTTGCAACCCGCTCCTGCCCAAGCGGCGCCTTCAATCACCTTAGTTCAATCCTGAGACGGAGGAAAAAACGCTCAAGGGCTTGCGACGAAGATTCAACCCTTACAGTATCTGTCACAGAACCATCCCCATTGTTGCTCGAATCGACCAGCACCGTGCTCTCTTCCGGGAGCCAGTTGATCAAATCTCTCGAGGACTCGATACTATATGCGAGGTCACCGCTCCCGGGACGCCGCCGGTAGCGGAGCGCAGGATGAACTACGGAGCCATCCGGCACCATGATGAGATCAGGAAGATTCCCAGGGTCGGGAACCTTTGGATCGGAGACGAGGGCATATTCCAGCAGGTTGCTCATTCCATCCGAGTCGAGGTCCACGGCATCCCCGGAGATATCAGGATCAGTCAGTTCCCCCGTTGTGAAAACATCATTCTTCCACCCGGCGAAAGTTGCAACTGGCTCCGCTGCCCCGGGACTTCCTCCCACGTTCACACTGGCGGTCCAGCTAGCAGGATCAGCATGGTCAGGGGAACTGTCTGGACCCACGAGAACGAGTGAAAATCCACTTCCATCCGCATCGGAAGGCCAAGGAGCCTCATCCAAGTACTGAAACTCCCTGATGGCGGAGCCAGCTCCGAAAGAAAGCTTCACGTTCTCACCCCCGTTGGAGAGATTGTCCGGGCCATAACTACCCGCCACAGGCAGACCTTCCCCATAGCGCGATGTGAAGGCCTCCGTGTTTCGAACTACGAGCGCGAATTCGCGAGGACCCAAACTGGTGACACTGCTGTCCCGGAAGTCAAAATCAATTCCCTTGGTAAACCGGATGTCCCTGAGGTTCAGGGTCTCGGAGGCGTCTCGATTGTATATCTCGATGAATTCGAAATCGGAGGTAACAAAGCCAGCCGCAATTTCAGACGCGCTAGCCCGGAGAGGGTTGTAATGCACTTCGGTTACCATCAGATTTTCGATCCAGGGCGACAGGAGCGGGGTAGCAGCCGTGAATTCAATCGGGTCCGACCAGTTGCTGGCGCGGCCCGAACTGTCAAGATGACGAACACGGGCACGGTAGGTCCGGCCGGGCCTTGCAGTCGTCGCTGGAAAGGTGAAATCTCGCTCAAAGGTTTCGAGCCGTGGGCTCTGATAAAAGGTCTCGATTTCATAAACGTATCGATCCCCCTCGATATAATTGGGGGAATCGGGATTGAGGACCTCTCCGAGCCGCCACTCCATTGATCCAAAAGTCCCGCGACCCTGCGGGTCATTGAAGGAAGACGAACGGAACACGAGTCCGTCAGAACGAAATCCGGACGGCCCCACATACGTAATAACCGGCTTGTTCGGAATCGCACTGTCAGCAGACTTGGCAGCTAGATTACTCCTTCCGTAGCCTCCCACGGTTAAGAAATCTCTCGTATATGCAGTCAACCCCGCGAAGGTCCGGCTGGTGAGCAGAGAGGAGTTAAAGTTTGCATACCATATTCCCTTCTTGCTCTTCCGGGGGTGGTAATCCCAGACGGCCTGTCCAGCCTCGACAATGTTATTCCGTCCACCGCGGGTCAGGAACCCTGCGAACTCGTCTACGGTGTGACTCGATTGGTCATTGTCGAGAAGAAGATCAAGAATTTCACGCACTCGATTCTGATAGGCTTGATTGATATCGGGATACTGCAGGCAATGGTAAATTCTCTCCCAGTCTGAAGTGTCTCCACGCCCAAGGTGAGGAGCATCCTCAAATGTCAGATCGAGGTCCCACGGGATGATATGCCATTTTCCGGTTTCCGAATTGTGATAGTAGTTCACATTTTCCTGAGGGCGCATATCGGAGTTATTAATCGCAAGGTTGATTGCGTTGAATGCGAAGTAGTCATCGAATTCCAGCGTGTCCTCCCACTGTGCCCGGGAGGTCCCACTACTGTGCAAATTCTGGAAGGCGAAGAGGTCGGACTTATCAGCCGGCAGGGTGGAAGCTTGTGCCCTCTTTGTTGACCCGGATCCACCATGGGCGTTGTAGAGGTTTCCCTCGGGCATGTTGCGGGCCTCGAGAAACTTCATGTCCGGTTGCTCGATCGCCGTGTAGAGGCCCCAGAAATCTCCATCATACTGGTCAGAAGGGGCCTCGTCTTCCTGGTCGATGATGCGAAAGTGGTAGAAGTGCGTGTTGCTGGCGAGGCCTCCTGCCAACTGATACCATCGAACTCCGAGGGATTCACAGAAAACCGTGCCATCGGTGGAAGCATTATTCCTCCACCACGGGTTGGTTGCAGGCAGTCCATTGATTTTATCCCAGCTGACATCGTATTTGCGTCCATAGTTATCCCGTGCCTCAAAGGGGCGGGCCCTGTTGAAATTGAACTTCCACTTGTTCTTTCCCACCTGCCGAGTGGAGGCACGACCCCGAATGCGGTAACGCATGTGATCGTAGACCTTTCCTTCATAAACCCATGTTCCGAGATAACGATATTGCCCGTCCGTCGGACCTGTCCACTGGCACTGGATCACATCAGACTCCTTGGTAATCAGATGATACACCGCAATACTTTCCAGAGCTTCTGAAGGGTAGTTTTCATTGCGAAGCACTCCCGGCCTCTTCGACCCTGACCAGTCAGGGACACCATCGTAACAGAAATAGGCAAAATTGGGAGACTCATCGTCCTCGAAAGGTGTGCGCTGAGACATCCCAAGTTCATCCTCAACCGTGATCCTGTAGCGGACAAGGCGGCGATGAACCTGCACGGCAGAGGGAATGGAAACCGAGAAGATGGAGTCGCCGGAGGCCATGTCGCCACCAGTACCGTCATCCACCATTTCGAGAGGAATCCATCCATCCTCGTATGCGGAATCCTCCTTGTGCACATAGGCCCCCGGTTCAACCACCTGGTAGGTCAGGGTGACCCTTCGCACACCATCTGGATCTGAAACCTTTGCAGTGACCAGTACTTCCTCCTCCGCCGCAGGCTGTAAGGGCGAATGGTTAACCTGCCGAATGTTTGGCGGGGCGTTGGAGGCGTAGACCGTGTTAGCCCCTCCCGGGGTTGGCACACCGACTGCCGGGTTCCCGGGCGGAGGAGTTCTCAACTCGCAATCAAGTGAGAAGTCGCTACTGGAAAGGGTCCCATTAAATCCTTGGACCGTCACCGTGTTTGTCCCCGTTCTAAGGGTATTCCGGGCACCGAGGTAAAGAACTTCGGTCCATGCCGCCTCGTGGTTGTTTATCGCGCTACCGTCGGATCCCCCCTGAGGGTCTGATGCCCGGATTCCACGGTAGGTCAAATCTCCCTGGTCCACGCTCACCCTGGCCACCTCGTCACCATTAATCCAGACGATCGCCCCGTCATCGTGGTAGACACGTATGGAGAGCTGCCTCGGAATCTCTCCCGTGACGTTGAAATCCTTTCGCAGATAGACACTGGAATAGCTGCCTTGCATGTCGCTAAGGACAGTAGCGTCGTCGCCATCCCCGTACCCGAATCCTGCCCGTCCGGTTGTCCAAGTAGGGTCCTCGACAAAATCCTGCATCCGCCATGCATCCGGGGGTGCGGAGGCCTCGCTGGTTCCCCTGCGATAACTCCATGAATCTCCTGCGGAGACGTAGGTCACCTGAGGCCCTCCGGATATCACGCTCCCCGAAGATCGCCACGAGCTACCGAGCTGGTTATCAAGGTCCTCGTTGATCAATTCCATCGAGGAACCTCCTCCCCGGGAAGCCGTCGGCCAGGGAAACCCGATTGCATAGGATACCTCATCCACCAATAATCCATTCCCATCCTCAAGCTCGATGCGTTCTCCATCGTTACTCAGCCTTCCCGAATACGGACCCAGAGCATTATCGAAACCAAAAATCGATCGCATTGCCCCCGGATCCTCAGCAACGACGAGAAAGCCGTTCGCCTCTATCGATGTCCCTTCAGGGAAATCAAAATCGATCGCTCCATTTAGCTGCCAGCCCGTGAGAAGCACAGGTGAGTCCCCCGGGTTGAAAATCTCAAGGAATTCTCCCCGCTCCGTTTTGGGTTCGTGGTCATAATGAATTTCGTTGATCACCAGAGAGCTGCTGAGCAGGTCTGTCGTGGTGAAAGATTCACTCGATGGAGCCCACGCCGAACCAGCCACGTTGCTTGCGCGACACCGGAAATAGTAGGTGGTGAGAGGTTCGAGATCTGAGACAAAAAGGGAAAATCGCCCTGTTCTCTCCCCGATGCTCACAGACTCCTCCCAGCTTTCTGAATCGGTTCCACCATCGCTCCTACCATAGTAAAAAGTAATTGAGGGTGCGTCGAATCCAGTATCCGTCACCTCGCCCCGCAAATTTGCCGAAGCACCACGGACACTGTCTGCATTACGATTGACGACAACTGGGAAAGCAGGCCGCTCGGTAGTCAGGCTCTCGCTAACCGGTGCCCAGCTGGTGCCCCCCTCGTTGGTGGCCCTGGCCCTGTAGAAGTAGGTCACTCCAGCCTGTAATCCAGTCAGCACCGTATGAGCCGATTCTTCCTGGGCTCCCAGTTGGACAGAGTTGCCCCAGTTCGCCTCGGAGCTACCGCCATCATTCATCCCGTAAAAAATAGTCACCAGGGGAATTCCGCCACCGGTGGCAGTCACCTCGACACCCACTCGGGCGCTCCCAGTCATGATGTCACTGGGAGGCAGGTTCACAACGGCAGGCGGACTCACCTCTGTCTGAAAGCTCTCGCTGACGGCTGACCAACCGGACCCGGATGTATTCGCTGCATATGACCGGTAATAATAGGTTTGCCCGGGAAGCAGACCGGCGACATCAGCAAAAAAAGCGCCTGCCTGTTCGCCCTGCAGACTCACCGCAGAATCCCAGTCTTCAGCATTAGTCAGGCCATCATTTTCTCCATAATACACTGTCACCGCCGGCGCTCCTGACCCCACGTCGGTCACTGCACCATTAAGCCGGGCAGAGTCAGAGGAGACCAGAGTGGCCGGATTGGTTACTACCTCTGGTGCACCTGGCACGGCGGTGCCCAC
>DFWB01000313.1:18432-18670 GCA_002380675.1 Akkermansiaceae bacterium UBA4145 | reverse complement strand
GGCGCCACCTTCCACCCGGGCGGTTCCTCGAGCCTGTCCGTGCAGACTCCCTATTTCGTCGCGTAGATCCTTATCAAAAGACCACCGCGAGACCGGCTGGGGTAATCCGTCCCGATTCTCATTCCCGCCGTCGTCCTCCATCCGGGCAAGCAGGCGTTTACGCACCACTCCATCCGCCTCAGCGAGCTTTCTCGTCAACTCCTCGATTTTCTTTCGCTTCTCCGCCACCCCCAGACCG
>DFWB01000313.1:0-18123 GCA_002380675.1 Akkermansiaceae bacterium UBA4145 | reverse complement strand
CTCCGCCACCCCCAGACCGGCCGGCACAGTGCGGTCTCCCCGATGCACTCCCGCGAGCGCGGAGGCCATCTGGAAGTATTCCTTCTGCGCGATGGGATCAAACTTATGATCGTGACAACGGGCGCAATGCACCGTCAACCCGAGAAAGCTCTGAGCTACCGTTCCCACGATATCTTCCATTTCGTCCTCCCGCATGATCCGGCGCTGCTTGTCCCCGTTGGGCTTGAGACCGTCGAAGGCTCCACAGACGAGAAACCCGGTCGCAGCAATCGCTCCGGGGTGATCCGGCTGAAGCACGTCCCCGGCAATCTGCCACTTCACGAACTGATCATAAGGCATATCCTCATTGAAGGCATCAATCACCCAGTCCCGATACGTCCATGCGTTAGGGCGCAGCTGGTCATATTCAAATCCATTACTCTCCCCATAGCGGGCCACGTCCAACCAGTGCCGAGCCCAGCGCTCTCCGTAATGCGAAGACGCAAGAAGAGCATCCACATCTGCAGTGACTCCCGGTTCAGGCGGCAGACCGGTCAGCCCGAAATGAAGACGTCTGCTGATAATGCCTTCACTCGCCTCCGGTGTCGGCTGCAGCCCCTTCTCCTCAAGCTTAGCGAGGACGAAGGCATCAATAGGATTGCGCACCCAACTGGCATCCTGCACCACCGGAACCTCCGGACGAGGTATTGGCTGCAGGGACCACCAGCTCTCATCCGCCCTCTCGTCTCCGATGACGAGGCCTCCCATACCCATCAGGAACGGGAAACACAGCAAAAGAGAGTGTTGGGGTTTCATCGTGAAAGTGTCCCCTCCTCGAAATGGCATGGCAAGGCAAAGGCACCCCGTAACCTCAACAGACCATCTTTCCCCTAGCGAAACCGGGCCGCGCCCGGCCCAGCCAACAAGGTGTAGCACGCCCGGATCTCCTCCTGGAGGTCCCGACGACCCGTCACGAGGGCATGACTTTCCATATTGCGCATAATTCGAAGGATCTTAAGACGTACAGGAAGCTCCTGCAGATGCTCATCCGCATCGAAGCCGGGCACCGAAAACACAAGATCTCTGACCGTCATTTCCCGCCATTGCTCGAACGGGTTGATAATAATGTCACCGTCAGGCTTCCCCGCGGGAGCACGCCGTCCATCATATTTGATCATGTAGCGCCCCGGAATTCCCAGTCCAACCACTGGCATATCAAGGCGCCGGGCCACCGCTACCGCAATCTCTGACAGGAGAATAGGCAAACCCTTCTTCCGCCGGAGAACCCGATGCACCGAGCTGTTATCCGGATGCTGGTAGGTCACAGCATCTCCGGAAAGCAGGAATTCCTCCTTCAAGACAAGGATCAGAGCCTTCATCGCCTCCGCCGGCGGAAGATCTCGAGGCGTCTTACCTGCCCCCATCTTCTTCTGGACCGCCACCGCGATCTCGTCGAGGGCACCCACGACCTCTTCCTTATCCAGTTCAGGGTCAAGAAACAGAGATACCGCCCACATCGCATGCTCCACCTCAAGATCTGCATCGGCCAACTTCCCCATTCTCTCAAACTCCTGCCGGACGATCTCCCGCTGAATCTTTCGGACGAGATTTCGCGCCCTGACCCGCTTCTCGGGGGAATCGCTGTCGCTCGCCCTCTTCAGGGCCGGCAAGGCTGCTCTCCCAATCTCGCGCAATGTGTGGTCCGCTTTGTCCCGGATCGCAAACCGCTCGTCATCCAATCTCTCCACCAGGGCCTCGATCTCACCATCCGGCGCTGCAGCCGACACCAGACCGAGCCCCCCGATAAGAACGACCAGAACTCTGGCTAAGCGGAGAAAACCCATTGCTTCACGGATGTTGTAGGGCAGGTTCACACGCCCGGCGATCAGGATCTCGTTTCCGCGGGGGCCTCCTCTTCTCCGATTCCTCTCTTCCAGTTAAAAATAGTGTCTCTTCCCGGCAAAATACGCCCAAAATTTTTAGTCCTTCACTCCGGCAGCCAATTCAAGCCGCAGAGTGCTGCATTGGCCTTGCCATGACCCCAACCGGTCCTAATCTCGACCGCTTCCGGGCAAACCGGGCAGCACACCTTCATGGACCGTCTCTTCGTAGAAAAGAAACCCGAGTTCAACTCCGCTGCCGGTCCTCTCTACCGTGACCTCCGGACCAGCCTCCAACTGGAGGGTCTCGAATCCCTCCGTATCGTCCAGCGCTATGATCTCGAGGGCCTCAAGGAGGATCAGTTTGAGTCAGCCACCCGCCTGATTCTCTCCGAACCTCAAGTCGACACGGTCAGCAGCGAACTCTCGATCGGAAATGATGAACAGTGGTTCGCAGTCGAATATCTCCCCGGGCAATTCGACCAGCGCGCAGACTCTGCAGCCCAGTGCGTTCAGATCCTGACTCAACAACAGCGGCCACTCATCGCCTCGGCCCAGGTCATTATCCTGAAGGGGCCTCTGGAAGAGAACGATCTCATCCGGATCAAGGATTTTATCATCAACAAGGTCGACTCCCGTGAGGCCCCTCTCGAACCGCCGGAGACCCTCGCCCTGACACCCTCTCCTCCTCCAGATGTCGAGATCCTCTCAGGGTTTCGGGAACGCGACGAATCAACCCTTGCGACCCTCCGAGCGAACCTTGGCCTCGCCATGTCAGTGGCCGACCTCGCCTTCTGTCGGAACTACTTCCGGGATGAGGAGCAACGAGACCCGACGATCACCGAGATCCGGATGCTGGACACCTACTGGTCCGACCACTGTCGCCACACCACGTTTCTTACAAAGATCGAAGAAGTATCCTTCGACCCCGGCACTGATGCGATTCAGGAGAGCTACAAACTCTACCAATCGGCCCGCGAATTTGTCTACGGTGAGGACCAACGACCCATCACCCTGATGGACATCGCCCTTCTCGGAATGAAGCAACTCCGGAAGTCCGGTGAGCTCGCCAATTTGGAGATCTCTCGTGAGATCAATGCCGCCAGCATCGTCGTTCCAGTCGATGTGGACGGCCGGGAAGAGGAATGGCTGGTGATGTTTAAGAATGAGACACACAACCACCCCACTGAGATTGAGCCCTTCGGCGGCGCCGCAACCTGTCTCGGTGGCGCCATCCGAGACCCCCTTTCGGGGCGATCCTACGTCTACCAAGCCATGAGGGTGACTGGCGCAGGTGATCCAAGAGCTCCTTTTGAAGAGACCCTCCCGGGCAAACTGCCCCAGCGGAAGATCTGCCAGGTTGCCGCTCATGGTTACAGCTCTTACGGCAACCAGATCGGCCTTCCCACTGGCCAGGTTTCCGAGGTCTATCACCCCGGCTATGTCGCCAAGCGCATGGAAGTAGGAGCGGTGATTGCAGCCGCCCCACGAGAAAACGTCTTTCGGGGAGAACCTGCCACGGGGGATGCTATCCTTCTGATTGGCGGACGAACCGGCCGCGATGGAGTTGGCGGGGCAACCGGATCCTCCAAGGAACATACCGATACCGCCCTCGAAAACAGCGCTGAGGTCCAGAAGGGAGACGCCCCCACCGAGCGCAAGATCCAGCGGCTTTTCCGTAACCCGGAATTCGCGAAGCGCATCAAGGTCTGTAACGACTTCGGAGCGGGCGGCGTCTCGGTCGCTATTGGAGAGATCGCAGATAGCCTCGAGATCGACCTCGATAAGGTCCCCAAGAAATACGACGGCCTCGATGGCACTGAGCTGGCCATCTCTGAATCTCAGGAACGGATGGCCATCCTTGTGGAGGCTACCGATATCGATTTCTTCACCGCAGAAGCCGACAAGGAAAATCTCGAGTGCACCCACGTGGCCAACGTAGCTGACCACGGACGACTCCGTATCAGCTGGAGGGGAAAACCGGTGGTAGATCTGAGCCGTCAGTTTCTTGACACCAACGGCGTGCAGGGCAGCGGGCGTGTTCAGGTAGCCGCACCCTCACAGGAGAGCCCCCTTGGGAAGGCTATTGAATCGGTCTGCGAGAGCGGAAGTCTCGAGGACCAGTTCGCCGCAGTCCTCTCTGACCTGAACTCCGCAAGCCAGAAGGGGCTGGGGGAAATGTTTGATGGCTCAGTGGGCGCCGGCACGGTGCTGTGGCCCTTTGGTGGCGCTACTCAGTCTACCCCACCTGACGCGATGGCCTGCAAGATTCCACTGCTGAAAGGGGAAACCGATACCTGCACCCTGATGAGCTGGGGCTTCAACCCCCGGATTGCAAGCTGGAGCCCTTACCACGGAGCCATTTACGCCGTCACCGAATCCGTTTGCAGAATTGTCTCCACCGGAGGCCAGCTTTCCGACATCCGGCTCACCTTGCAGGAGTATTTCGAGAAGCTCCACGACGACCCCCAACGCTGGGGCAAGCCCTTCAGCGCTCTCCTTGGGGCTTATCACGTGCAAAACGCCCTCAGACTGGCCGCCATTGGGGGCAAGGACAGCATGTCGGGCTCCTTTAACGACCTTGATGTCCCTCCCACCCTGGTCTCCTTCGCGGTTGCCCCAGCTAAATGCAGCACCACCATCTCCCCGGAATTTAAGAAGACAGGGAGCATCGTTTCACTTGTCAGTGTCCCTCGTGACACCCACCTGCGCCCCGATTTTGAGGCCCTGAAGCGCATCGCCAAGCAACTCCATGAACTCTCCTCGACCGGAGAGATCCTCTCCATACACAGCCTCGGAGAAGGTGGACTTGCCGCAGGACTGTTTCAGATGGCCGCCGGAAACGAAATCGGGTTTCGAGCTGACGATCCGACCAAAGCTTCCGAGCTGTTCCACGAGCGCTACGCCTCCTTCCTTGTCGAATCCAGCCGGCCCTTGGAGGTGGAAGGCGCGCTTTCTATTGGGGAAACTCACTCTTCTCCAAGCATAGATATAGGATCCGAGTCATTGCCTATTAGTGACTTGCTTCATAAATGGCAATCGCCACTCGAGGAGATCTATCGAACCCAGGCAGACTCACCTCACCAGACGATAGAAACCTTCCGTTACCGTGAAGGACCCCGGATTGCCCCCCCGAAAAGCGGAGCAGCACGCCCCCTCGCAATCATCCCTACCTTCCCGGGGACCAACTCAGAGTATGACTCTGCCCGCTCGATCCGGGACGCAGGAGGAGAAGCGGAAATCCTCGTTTTTCGAAATCTCACCTCCCAGGCCGTAGATGAATCCCTCCAGGCCCTTGCCTCAGCTATCCGGAGAGCCCAAATCCTCTTTATACCGGGCGGATTCAGCGCCGGTGACGAACCGGACGGATCCGGCAAATTCATTGCCACGGTGCTGCGTAGTTCAGTCGTCCGTGATGCGGTCATGGAACTCCTGACCGAACGGGATGGCTTGGCCCTCGGAATCTGTAATGGCTTCCAAGCCTTGATTAAGACGGGCCTCGTGCCTTATGGCGAGATACGGGATCCCGAACCCGATGCCCCCACTCTCACCTTCAACGATATCGGGCGCCATGTCTCCTGCTATGTGACCACTCGGATCGCCTCCAATCTCTCGCCCTGGCTCAGCCGCTGTGAGGTCGATGACCTTCACCGCATCCCGGTATCCCATGGTGAGGGTAAGTTTTACGCCTCTTCCGAGCAGATCCTCGAACTCTCCACCAGAGGCCAGATCGCAACTCAATATTGCAATCCAGAGGGAACTCCCGGGATGGACATTTCTCACAATCCTAACGGTTCTCTTTTCGCGATTGAGGGGATCACCAGCCCCTGCGGCCGGGTTCTGGGCAAGATGGCCCACTCCGAGCGTCGCGGCACGAATGTCGGCCGGAACATACCAGGTGAGAAACACCAGCCGCTCTTCGAGAGCGGGATAGAATATTTCCAGTAGGAGCGTTTCTCAGCCCTGTAACTCTCGGCTTCTAATCGAGCCATCCTCCATTCGCAGGACACAGTCAGCGAGTTGCTCGGCCTCCTGACTGCTGTGCGTCACATGGAGAACAGTAATTGCGTGCTTCACCTGAACCCTCTTGAGAAGGGACATCATATCATCGCGCATGTCTTCATCGAGAGCGGAGATCGGCTCATCGAGGAGAAGCACTCTCGGCTCGATCGCGAGGGCTCGCCCAAGAGCCACTCGCTGCCGCTCTCCTCCAGAAAGACCATGAATCGTTCGCTCCAAAAGGTGGGCAACCCCAAGATCTTCGGCCAGACGGGAAACCACCTCTGCGACCCGCTTCTTCCCTTCCCGGCGAACCTGTAATCCGAAACCGATCTGCTCCGCTACCGTCATAGTGGGGAAAAGGGCTCCATCCTGAGGCACATATCCGATCTGACGCTCGCCGGGAAGCATTCTGGTAACGTCTACATCAGCTACCAGCACCACCCCTTGCTCCGGCTGCCGCAAACCACATATAATTTCCAACACTGTGGTCTTGCCGCATCCCGTAGCGCCCATGAGAACGGCATATTTGCCTTCAGGAATCCGACAACTTACGCCCTCGAGCGCAAACTGATCGACCTTCCAGGAGACATTCTGCAGTTCAATCATTGTTCCCTCTGTTGTTACCAGCGCTCCCCCGCCATTCTCATTGCGACCAGTACGATCATCGCGAAGAAGACCATCAACAAACTCACTCCTATTGCGCCCTCTAGATTGCCCACGCTCAGCTCAAGCCAGACCGTAGTTGGCAGGACCTCCGTCTTCATCCGGGTTGCTCCGGCAAAGACAAGAACCGGACCAAACTCTCCAAGACTGCGAGCCCATGCCACACTGGCCGCGGCCACCATACCTTTACCAGCCGCAGGAAGAGTCACTCTCCACAAGGCTCCTCCCCTGCTACAGCCGAGGGTCATCGCTACATCCTCTGGACGCTGCGACAACTGGTCAAAGGTGCCACGCATAGTCCGAATAGCAAAGGCTACCCCAATCACAAACTGAGCGAGCACCACCCCAAACACGGTGTAGGTGAAGGGAATCAAAGAATCTACAAACCCTCCCATCCGAGTCTGGAAGAGGATCAGAAGACAGAGCCCAATCACCATTGGAGGCAATACGATTGGGATATCGAGAATGGACTCTACGAGAGCTTTCCCAAAGAATTTCCGGCGGGCCAAAAGGTAGCCTATGGGCACTGCCGTCAGGAGGGAAAGTAGTGCAGTGAGAGAGCAGGTCAGAAGACTGAGATAGATGGAGTGCTGGATCTCCCGCGACTGGAGGGCACTGAGGAGATCGCCGGGAGTGCTGTGGACCGCGGTAGCGACCAGCATTGCGACAATAAAAAGGACATACCCGGCAGTCGCGAGGGAGATCAGAAACCAAAAGCGAGCATTGGGATCACGACTCAGGCGTAACATGAAATGCCATGGAGCCCTCAGGAATTTCACCAGCCGACTCATGCCTAGGGTTTCGTGGGCTTCAGAAGCCACGGCGGAATTTCCAGCTCAGAGCTTTTCACCGGCGTCTGGTCCTCAATCCAGGTAAATCCGCTCGCTTCAAACCGAGCGCGATTCTTCTGCATGAACGCAAGGAGTCGCGCCCCTAGAAGCCTGCGGGGGGAATCCACCCGTACAGCGAAGGGCTGGACCGCCCTCGCTCCCTCGTGATCAATCCTGATGAAGTCCAGATACTCCTCTGCCAGCTTGTAATTCACCTCGTAAACCACCACCGCATCAAGACTTCCGGTCCGAATCTGATTGATCAGAAGGTCAGCTGTCGGCACTTCCGCTCGCACATTACGCCGAACCGCCTCCTCCAGGGCAGACTGCTTCAGCATTCCCGCTGTCATAAACCCCAAGGTCGACTGCTGGGCATTATTGATGCCCACCTTGAGTTCGGGCCCTCCAAGATCTGCGAGGGTCCGTATGTTTTTGGGGTTACCCTTGGGAACCGCAATACCGATGACGGTCTGAGTCAGCATGACCGCCTCAGGGAAGCTCTCTTCAACCGGCGGCACAAAACAGAGGTCACAGGCGTAATAGGCATCAGGAAAGCGTGGATTGGAGGTATCATTCATGGCCTGCATAGCGGCACACAGAACCCCACAGCCGTTGAACATCGTGTCAACAGTCACTCCTTCACGACTGGCAAACTCCTTCAGCGTTTCACTAACCGCCGGTCGATTAACCCCTCCACTATAAAGAACCAGAACGGGTTTCTCAGCCCACTCATCTCCCGCTATCGCTTCAAATTTCATCGCGGAAAACACCGCACTCCCCTTCCCTGGAGCGTTAAGGTAGCGGGCAAATTTGAGCGCAGAAGCTGACACCCCAGAGGCCTTGAGCACCGACACCGTGACCTTATCCTTATGGGTCGTAAAACGCTCCACTTCCACCGCTTCCAGCTTACTGAACTGGGGAACCGTTGAGTTCCAGATCACCGCGGCATCCACTGCGCCAAAGGACAGATCAGCAGCTAACTCCATTACAGTGGTTTTCGTTACTGCGACTTTTGCGAGAAGCTCTTCCCAACGCTCGCCCAATACAGCTCTGGTCGCTTTTCCAATACTTGCGGTTTCCTTGTTGCCCACCGCGACACGCAGATCGTCCCGGAAAAGATCCTCGAAGCCCCGGACGTTCTTGGGATTGCCAGCCTGCACCGCGATCACGGGATACTGATAGGCCAGAGGAAGAGTTTCCTCTATGAGGCCCTTCTTACGCGCGAGGCCTATTGCGTGCTCGTCGGCAGCAATGAAAAGATCGCCCCTGGGAGCGTTCTCGATCTGACTCAGGAGCGCGACCGTGCCACCAAACTGAAAATTGACCTGCACCCCGTATTCTTTCCGGTAATTCGCAGCAATAGCCTCAGCGGGCTTTTTCATTCCTGCAGCGCAATAGACGGTGACCACTTGTGCCGTAGCCGTACTCTTCCGATCCTTGCGATAGGTCCACACCAAGGCCACTCCAAGAAGGACAAGGGTTATGACAATTCCGATCAATGTCTTCATCTGGCCAAGCAGGGGTAGTCTTCGACGGTTAGGTGGCTCGAATCAACTCCCTTTCGCCTTCTTGCGCGGGGTGAAGACCAGGAAACTCACGAGGATGCCGAGCCCCGCCACCAAAATGCCTATTATGCTCCCCACCTTGTTCTCGGCCGGGGAAGTGGACAGTCCATCTTCTTCTAACGAATTCGAATCAGCCTCTATTCTGACAAATTCTGCCACGGGAGCGACTTTCAGATCCTCCTCAGGGGTTGCTCTTACCTCTTCATCAGACCCGTTCTGACCTCCCCGATCCGCCTCCATCTGAGCTGCCTGTAAGGCCTCATCCCAGTTCACGGCCAGAGCCAGGTCCCAGCCTGGATTCTGGAATTTGACCCGGCAAGAACACGCTCCAAGCAAAAAGAGGGAAACCTCGTCAATCCCCTCATCCTCAAGATCGTCGGCTGGCCAGGCCCCAAGAACCCTTCCTCGCCCGAAGACAACCGCTCCAAATGGCGCTTCCTTTTCAAGGAGCTCTGTCTTCGGCCCTGCCAACATTCGAAGGAACGTCTGTTCTTCCGGGTCATCGCGGGATACTGCCAGATACGAGAACCCTACCTTCAAAGCCGGGCCGGGACCAAGCTTGTTAATCGGATCCGTGGGATCTTGTTCCGGAATTGCAGCGACACTCTGAAGATACTCGAGGCGACTTTTGAGACGCTCTTCGAGGATTGTGTCAGCGCTTTCGTTTCCACTCCGTATCATCACCCATGCCATCGAATCCCCCGCAAGAATCCTTCGCACAAGCTCCTCGCGTGCAGGAGAGACCAGAAGCGTTGACGCCGTCCCATCAAGCGTACCACTCCAAACTTCCGGTCCGTCTTCGGGCATTAACAATCGGGAGGTCACCCCCTCCTGCTCGAGAGGATGCATCTCAACCTGAGCCCCACTCTCTTTGATTAATTTTCGAAAACGCTCCCCGGCATCGCTGTTTATCCAGCTCACTGGGGCTTCTAAGCGGTAAGCGTCCGGAGGCCAATGATCGAGAGCATAACGAAATACCGGAACCGTACAGGCAAGAGCTAGCCCTCCACCAAGCCCGAATATCACAAGCCACAGCCTGAAAACTCTCTTAATACGCGTCCCCATCTCTACTTTCGTCCAAACCGTTGCACCTTCCCATCCTTAGTCGCCACGAAGAGGCTTCCGTCTGCGACCGCCATCCCATCCCAGACCGGAAGGGCATCCAGCTTAAGCTCTTCGTTCTGATCCCCACTGGATACGGAAACGGACAGCAACTTACCCCCCGCAGCCCCCTTCAGGGCTTCATCCTGACTTTTCAGAACTCGGTCGACTTCCTTGTCCTCTGCCATGATTCGCTCAAAAGTATACTCTTCATCCATGATATCCGGTGGACCTGCAACCAGCAGAGTATCTCCGGCTAGCACCATGCCCTGAGCAAAGAGTGGCACCTGCCGGTCCCAGTCCCTTTGAACATAGGAACCGCTACTCCGCTGATTACCGCCCGGCTGCTTCTTCCCCTTGCGGAACCAGATCGCCTTCCCTTGACGACCTTTTCCCACCTCTACACCTGACAAGGCACCATCATTTTTAGCAGGTGATTCATCCTTGGCTGTGGGGGTATCAAAAGAGAGCGCGAGCACCGCCTTCCCGTTGCTCGCGCGAGCCTTGAGTGGATCTTCGTGGTTTCTCTTGATCTCCGCCGCGCCCAACTCCCGGAAAGAGACCCGCAACTCGTCCAAGAGCCCGGTATAGACATGATCCATTCGATATTCTCCCACCGAGGATCCAGAATCCATGGCAAGATCCAAGCCCTGTACCGGAGTCTGCGCCACCAACCCGGAGGCCTTGCCTTCAGAAACCAGCGCTCCGTTCACAAATAGACGCATTGATGCATCCGCCCCAAGAACCGCAGCAAGATGACTCCAACCTTTTTTCAGCGGCACCTTTCCCGAGATGACCGTCAACTTTTCTTCGGACCGGACCTGAAAACTCGGCACCCGCTTTTTCAAAGTCACAGCGTAGCCATTCAAGGGGCCCCCATGAGCAAGAACCACCCCCCCGGGGCCATCGGGAAACACCCAGCACTCCACGGTCACCGGCTTTCCAGTCGGATCCAGGCTTTTTCTGGGTTTAAACCCCACCAGCGCGCTGGAACGGGTTTTTCGCCCACCTGCAGCCGGCTGGGGGGCGTCAGGAATCTCCCTCGGCGCCCCAAAAAGCTGATGCTCGATGGTCGTCGTCCAACGAAGATATTTCGGGTCCCGACCGAAACCATAAACCTTATCCTCGTTGAATACCAGCATGCGCCCGGCGGGGGCATACTTGCCGGCCTGATAATATCCATTGTGCCCACCCGCAAAATTCTTTCCAAAGACCCAGTAGGCCCGGTGGAAATAGGTGTCATCGAGGAATCCCATGGGAGCAAAAAGATGAGTCCCCTTACCCTTCTGGGCTCCACCCTGTGCCGCTGCATTCCCAGAAATCGGACCCACCTCAAGGCGGTCCCCGGTCTTCTTGTCGATTTTCTGGGAACGAAGATACGTATGCTCTCCATCACTGCTGAGAATATCCGGAAGCCCAACCTGCATCTGGAGAGTCTGAAGCCGATTCTGGATATCCTCACCGGTTTCCGGATCACGATGATCCATCAGGCGCTCCATTAACTTCCTGCCGGTCTTCACATCGAGCTGGAGATAACGGAGTCCGTGATCGAGAAATGTCGAGCGACCTGCAACGAAGGAGGCGACCCCATCCTCGACCAGCACTGTCCCATGCACCGGCCAGACGCTCTCGATCTGCTCAAACGCCATGAGTCGCCGATCCACTGGTGCTGCGCGGAACTTCCAGATCAGCGCTCCATCCTTTGCGCGAAGACAATAGACGCAGCCGTCCGCGGAACCAAAGACCAGCCGGCCCTTCCAGTAAGCTGGAGGTGAATCGATGCGGGCTCCAGCCGTGAATTTCCACTCTTTCTCTCCGGTCGAGGAGGAGAGCGCATGCAGGGTATGCTGGTCAATTTGAGCGACGTAGACCTTGTCCTTCACAATTGTAAGGGCACTCAGTCGCCCACCAAGATCCGCGCTCCAGCTTTCATCAAGGTTCCCGACAAGCCCCTTCGCCGATGCTCCACTGCGCTGCACGTTACCTCGAAATGTCGGCCAATCATCCTCTCCTGCCACCACTTCATCCACGGGATCTGCGAATGCCGGCCCCTCTGTCAATCGCCCCTCCTCCGGGATTTTTGCGGGAAGCTTGAAAGTCTTTGAGGCCGGAGCAAGGGCATTAAACCCATAAAGCTTCGCCTCAGGATAACACGCGCAGTTATGAGGCGGAGCATATGTCAGACCGTTTGCAGGCATGATCCCATAAAGGCAACCACCCCTGACCCAGTGATTGATATCCCAATCCTCCTTATCGAAATCCACAAACTCGATTCCAGTGCGGGAAGGAATCAAAAAACGCTCAGTGGCCTTGGCGATATAACACCGGTGATGAAACCAGTAAGTCTTCACATTCGGGGGGAATTGCTTTTTCACTTCCCCGGTCCGGGGGTCCCGTCCGGTGTAGACCCCACTATGACCGCCACTGGTCAATGGCGCAGACCATACGAGACCAGCCACAACCAGAAGGTCCTGCGGGGACTGGTATCCTGAAGGATCATGGGTAGCCTCCCACAGCCTTGTCCCAGTTTTCAGATCGTAGCTCTGCATCTTGTTGTCTCCGCCTGCGTAGAGCACCACATCCTTGTAGAGAACCAGGCGAGGAGCAAAATTGAACGGAATCAGAGTTCTCCGCCCTGCCTTCTCACTTCTCCAGCGCTGCTCACCGGTCCTCCGGTCGAGGCAGGCCACATTTTCACCGTCATGATAGACAAGAACATCCCCTGCCACTGAGAGACTTAGAGGAGAAATCTTATCTTTCTTCTCCCAGAGGAACTTCCCGCTCTCAGCATCGTAGACCCGGATGCTACGAGGTTGAGCGTTCCAGACGAACTCACCCCGCACCCGGGCCTGATCACCGGTATTGTGCTTAGGCACATAGTCTTCCAACTCAGACTTGCCCTCTCTGACCAAAGCAAAAAGAAGACCTTCATGATGAACAATCTCCTCGGCCCTTTCCGACCCCTTGAAAACCCCAAGTGTTTCCCCAGTAGCAGCGTCAATATTCTCCACCGGACCAGTGATACTCCGGGTCACAAAGAGACGATCTCCATCGACAACAAGACGACGTGCCAGCTGGCTGGGTCCACTCTTCAGGGGCCATAACTGACTATGCCATTTGGTGATTGGCCTTTTCCAGAGCACCGCTCCATTGAAGGCATCTCGCGCGATCAGCTGCCAACTCGACGGCAGCTGAATGGAGACTCTCGAGCCCTCGTCCATGATATAAAACATTCTTCCCCCTCCGGAGACAAGGGCGCTCATTGAAGCCATCCGGTCATGATGTCGTGACCACCGGGGACTTCCAACCCATTGCAGGCGCCGAGGAGGACCAACCTCGCTGTCCTGAGCCACCGCATTACCGGAAGGATTATGGAAGTAATGAGTCCAATCATCGATCTCTTCCGGGCGCTTTTTGACGATCCTCCTCCATCCGCCATCCCGACGAATGAGAGCGACCCCCTCCGGCACGAGCACTCGCAACAACTCCTTTTCAGCCACCTCCCCCTCTACCACCAAGAGGTTCACGAAATTCTCGATATAAGGTAAAGAGCGGCCATTAAATTGCTCCATCGAAACAGGCCCGTAGAGACCTTTGGCATGCAGCATATTGCGCGCTTTTTCCACGGCCTCAGCGTCAACGGAAAGCCCCTGAACCATGTAGCGATCATTCAAGCGTAAGGCTGCCGTTTCCTCGGGATCTCCCCCCCCTACGTGCACCACCAGCCCTCCTCGAACACCAGAGCTGCGAACTGCGTCTACGGCAGGCTCTGCACCTGCTGGAAGAGCAAGAAAAAGTATGAAAAGAACACGGAGCCGG
Source organism: Akkermansiaceae bacterium UBA4145 (assembly GCA_002380675.1). Classification (GTDB taxonomy): domain Bacteria; phylum Verrucomicrobiota; class Verrucomicrobiia; order Verrucomicrobiales; family Akkermansiaceae; genus Roseibacillus_B. The sequence goes on along the minus strand of DFWB01000313.1, from coordinate 4,284 downwards.
TAGTAGGGATTCATGAATAAATCTGGACTGTCGAGGGGACTAGACTGCGCTGCTCCAGCACCCTTCTCAACCCCTCATTCCCATAAATGCCCGCGTTGCAGGCTTTTCATGACTCCCAGAGGCCGCTAGCCTCCATCTTTCAGGTGAAAATTACGGTCCAACTCCTCGGCCAAGCCCGCCAGCTATCTCCAACGGAGCGGGTGATCCTCCATGTAGAGGAAGGCGCCTCTGTCGATGAGCTCGTCCCACACCTCCTCACCGGAGCTCCGGACAGCCTTCATCTCATCCTTTCGGAACGCTCCCGTGAGGCGCAGCAACTCCGCCGTAGCGTGATGGCGATCCGGAATAACGAAACAATCGAGCCTTCAGCGCGGGATCTACTGAAAGACGGTGACGAAGTAAGCCTCCTTCCTCCCATGTCGGGAGGATAAGAAACGCGCTATGGAACTTACCGACAGAGACCGTGCCATCTATGAGTGGCAGATCTGGGTCAACGGCCTCGGAGATTCAGGCCAGCAAAAGCTCAAGAATTCCACCGCTCTTATTACCCGGGTTGGTGGACTAGGCGGCCCCCTCGCGCAGTCACTGGCTGCAGCAGGACTCGGAAAACTCATTCTCGCTCATGGAGGAAACACCAAGCACAGCGACCTTAATCGACAAATCCTTCAGACTCATGACCAGCTGGGAAAACCACGGATCGAATCCTGCCGCAGACGATTGGTGGAGCTGAATCCCCAAATAGAAGTCGAAACCTGCGGAGAGAACGTCACTGAAGAAAATGTCAGAGGCCTTGTCTCGGGAGCTGATCTCGTCTTTGACTGCGCACCTCTCTTCGAAGAGCGACTCCTCCTGAACCGGGAATGCGTAAGACAGCAGAAACCGCTTGTAGATGCTGCGATGTTTGAAATGGAGGGCCAGCTCACCACTATCATTCCCGGCCGCACCCCTTGCCTTGCCTGCCTTTATCCTGAGATTCCGCCCGGATGGAAACGTGAATTCCCGGTGATCGGCGCCGTCTCGGCAACTATGGCCAATCTCGCCGCACTTGAAGGACTCAAACTCCTTGCAGGCTTCGGCGAGCTCCTGACCAATACTCTGTTGATCTTTGACGCGCGATCCATGGACTTTCGTAAGATTGCCATCCAGCGTCGTCCAGGCTGTCTAGTATGCGGCTCGTGCCGGCCCCCTGGCGTTCAAGAACCCTCCTGAGCCCCCTGCCCCAGAGCGTCTGCGATTTCCCTCGCAAAGCGATCTGCTAACTCAGCCGGCGAGCCCTCATTTCCATAGATAACTCCACGGGACACATTAACCACATTGGGAGCTTGTCTCCCGGAGCCCGTCAGAGCCGAGAGATCTCCCCCCTGCGCTCCCAGACCCGGAATCAGCAGAGGCACATCTGGCAAACCCGTAAGAACGTCTCCTCCCGCATTCGTCAAGCCCACCACAAGACCCACTTCGGTTTTCCGGCCCTCCTCACTGGCACGACCGGCGAATTGGCCTACGATCTCAAAAATCTTTACTCCATCACTCTCTCGACGCTGCAAATCCGCACTTCCCGGGTTCGAGGTAACGGCCAGCAGATATATACCCTTCCCCTCGTAATCGAGAAACGGCTCCAGCGAGTCATACCCCATGAAAGGATTAATCGTTACTGCGTCTGCACCAAAACCCTCAAAGCAGGCTTCAGCATAGCGGCGCTGAGTTTCTCCAATGTCGCTTCGCTTAGCATCAAGAATTACCGGCACACTCTCAGGAATTCGATTCATTACCCGCTTCAGCATCATAAGCCCCTCGGGACCCATTGCTTCGAAATAAGCGATGTTCGGCTTATAACAAGCGGTCTTCGGGAGGGTCTGCTCCACCACTTGATCAAGAAAGCGCTCCACCTGGAGAATGTCATCCTCATGGTGTTCGATTCTCGGATCTAGCCCGACACAAAGATTGGAACCGGTTTCCTTGGCCCTCTTGGCCAGCTGATCTGAATAGCCTGCGCTCATTTCTGGAGGAACCATCGCCTACACTCTTCACGGACAAAAGCGTTTCCTCTTCAATTATCGACCTCTTTCGCTCCTGTTATCGCAAAAAGGTCCATGCGACCTTGATTCAGTGCACGAAAACACCGGACAGATGCTACGGCTTATGGTTCAACACCGCAGTGAATTGTGTTTCAGACCTACTGCAACGTCTCATCCGTATTCCCTCCGTCAACCCTGACGGAGATCCTGGAACGGACCAGTGCGGAGAGGGAGAGATTGCCGAATGGCTCGGAAACTTTCTTGGCGACCGGGGATTCAACGTAACCGCAGAGCAGGTCGAGCCCGGACGCCCGAACCTGATCGCGCGAAGCCCGGGATCCCTGACCGACTCCAGACCCCGGATTCTTCTGGGACCACACCTCGACACCGTTGGAGTTGGGGGAATGACAATCGATCCGTTCGGAGGCGTCATCCACGACGAAAAGATCTGGGGCCGGGGCGCCTCCGACACCAAAGGGCCCATGGCGTCCATGATCTGGGGCCTTTTGAGTAATCTTGACCGTCTCGCCGACCTCCCTGTTGCGGTAGACTTTGTCGCATTCATGAGTGAGGAGTCCGACCAGTTTGGCTCTAAGCACTTCGCCAGTAATCACGCCGAAGATTACGATTTTGCCATCGCAGGCGAGCCCACGGAGCTGGACATCGTCCATGTGACCAAGGGATCTCTCTGGGCCACTCTGGAGACCACTGGAATTTCCGGGCATTCCTCTCAGCCAGAGGCAGGAGAAAACGCGATTCTCAAGATCGTGGATACGATTGCCGTTCTCGATGATGCCTTGAAGCCTCTTCTGGCAGAATTCACCCATGCCATCCTCGGGCCTGCGACCCTGAACGTGGGAATTATTCAGGGAGGAACTCGCGCAAATATTATTCCTGACCGCGCGACCGCTCAGATCGATATCCGTTACCCCCCTTCTCTGGCACAAACCGGAACCGCCACCAAAATGCTCGAGGACTTTCTTGCTACGAAAAACCTCCCGGCAAAGATCTCTCTTTCTGCAGATAATCCGCCCATGGAGCTATCTGAGGACAACCCGTGGCTCAGCCGGATTCGAGCTGTTCATCCTTCGTCAGCCCTGATCGGAGCTCCATGGTTCTCCGATGCTGCTCATCTCAATGCAGGGGGTTTACCCGCAATCTGCCTTGGCCCGGGTTCAATCAAACAAGCCCATACAAAAGACGAATTCATTAGCATCGCGGACCTCGAATCCGGAGCAGCCTATTTCACCGACCTCGTCTCGAGGCTTGAGGTATGAATTCGGATCACGAATCCTCTTCACTGCTGACTGGTGATAGTCACCAGCCTTTTCAGATCCTCGACCGTCAGATCGATGGCTGCGAGCCGCTCCTCCCGTAGAATGACGTCTCGGAACTGCTCAGCAATCAGGCGGGCCGCCCGAGCCCGCAAAAGACCTTCCTCGGCCTTCTCCCTGACCATCTCAAAATTCTGAGCCTTGTTTGCTGCATTCATTTCTGCATTTAAGCGCTGCAGATCGGCGACAGCCTTCAGGTAGGAGCGATTCAACTCGCTGTCTGAGGGGGCCACAGGAACCGCTCTTGCAACAGGACGAGCGGAACGAACCGGGGACTCTCGATGCCGTGGAGCGCAGGACAGGATTCCGAGGGCCAGAATTGTCACGCATCCCCATGCGCCGATGGCTCTTGTCAAAGAACAGGATCCGGGAAGCTTGAATATCCACACCGCATCCAAATCGTGACCATCTGATCTCCAATCTCTTCCCCTTCTCATTTTGGTATCTCGGGCCCCGGCTCAAGGGACTTGCCTCCTGAAACGTCCAGCACTGGTGGCGGAGGCACTACCTCCTCCGGCATCACAGCCTTGAGCATTAACTGCTCTCCAACATTGTCCTTTGTTTCATTGTCGCGGAAGGGCTGAACGACAGACCGCCGGTCCACCATAATTCCAAATTTCCTGTTTCTCTCGGCTACATTCCCCTCCATTCCCGCAGTCGTGTCTTCCCCCTCAACCATAACCCCGCCCAGAAGATTTTCCTCAACCCGGTTTGATCTGAGCACCGCAGTTGTCCCATTCGAAATGCTAATCCCTACTTCCCTGTTCCTGTCGATCGTACACTGGACCAGCTCCGATCGAACCCCTCTGGACATGAGGACCGCACCTGCAAGCCCATTTCTGGTGGCCCGGGATGACTTCACTGTGACTCGCCCTCCTCCCCAGGCGTCGATGCCATGATGAAAGTTTGAATCAAAGCGGCAGCCCACCGCGTCC
>DFWB01000300.1:3667-6375 GCA_002380675.1 Akkermansiaceae bacterium UBA4145 | reverse complement strand
AGAGCCTTGCTGCCGTTCTTACCACCCGCATTAGGGCCGAGACTCCTGTATTTCTTGGATAAGGTCACGAACCGTTTTCTCTTTCGACAGGCAGATCCGCCATGAGTCTCTCGTTCTGCGATACCGGGTTGGGCCATACCCAAAACCTCGGCACCTCTTCGAGATCCTGATTCGCCGCTATTGATTCAGTATTTTTTCCTCTCCCCTGCGTGTGTGATTCTTGCTCGTGACCGGATACAAGTAGATTGCATTGCCTCTGACAGACCTTCAGATTCTCCTCCGTTGGACCTTCAATTCCCCATCACCCAGATTGCCCTCGATTACCGGTCAACCTCTGAAGCCCTGGAAATGGCTGCCCTCGCGGTGGAAGCGGGCTTCGACTGGCTGGAAATCGGTACCCCTCTGGTCACCTGCGAGGGACTTGCACCTGTGCGCGCCGTGGTCGACGCCTTCCCCTCCATACCAGTCGTTGTCGACTATAAGACCATGGATGGAGGTAGCCGCAACGTCCGGCACACCAAAGAAGAGGGCGCCCAAATAATGACGGTCTGTGGCAACGCCTCCGACGCTACGGTGCTCTCGGCAATTAGCGCAGGCAAGGAGCTCGGCATCGGGGTGGTCGTAGACACCATCGGCGCTGCAGACAAGCCCTCGAGAGCGAAGCAGTGCCACGAGTGGGGAGCAGACCTCGTTTACCTTCACTACAGCGCGGATGAACGAAGCGCAGACTCAACCCGGGATTCCATCCAGTGGCTCCCCGCCACCCTTGATGCCACTTCCGGACCGGTCGGCGTGTCCACCTTTGGAGTAACTGACGCCGTGCAGGCCGCCCGCATGGGAGCAGATTACTTTATCATCGGGCACCCGCTCACCGCAGCCGAGGACCCTCGCTCCACTCTCAAAAACTACGTAGAGGAAGTGAAGGGCAACTACCACTCCCGTCACTGACTTTTGTCCTGTCATGCCCAATTCCAGATCTGACCTTGCTGTCGTCAACTATGCCGCGGAGCCCAACAGCGTCGAGCTACGTGAAATTCCAAGGGCTACCATAAAATCCGACGAGGTGCTTCTGGAGGTAGAAGCAATCGGAGTCTGTGGAAGTGATCTCCATATGTGGCAGGGCGGTGTGAGCTGGGAAATGAATTACCCGGTCGTGCTCGGTCACGAGTTCTGCGGAAGAATCAGGGAAGTCGGCAATGACGTCCAAGGTTGGCAGGAAGGCGATCGTGCCGTGAGTGAAACCTCTGCGATCATTGACCCGCTCAGCCCTCTCAGCCGCCAAGGCTTATACAATCTTGATCCATCCCGCAGAGGCTACGGCGCTCTGGTCGATGGAGCTATGCGCAAGTTCGTCGCCGTGCCTCAGCGCATCCTGCACCACCTTCCGGAGGGCGTGCCCTATGAACATGCCGCCCTGACCGAACCGTGCTGCGTCGCCTACAACGCTGTGGTACATAACGGAGACGTCAGGCCCGGCGATCGCATTCTGGTGATTGGTCCGGGTCCCATCGGTATTTTCTCGGCTCACCTCGCAAAAATTGCAGGTGCTGAGGTGGCCGTGGCAGGACTGGCGTCTGACGCAACCCGTTTGCAGGTTGCCGAGAAGTATGGCTGCACCCCCCTGACCGACGGAGTCGAGGAGTGGGCCCGAAGCGGAGATGGACTGGGTTGTGATGGCGTTATTGATGCCGCGGGAGCCTCCAGTGCCCTTCAGACCGCGATCGAGGTCGTGCGGCCAGCCGGCTGGATCAGCAAGGTAGGCTGGGGCCCTCAACCTCTAAACTTCAGTCTGGATCCCCTCGTTCAGAAAAACGTCACTCTCCAGGGCAGCTTTAGCCACAACTGGCCCATGTGGGAAACGGTCATTGCCATGATGAGCAGTGGTCAACTTGACGTCACCCCCGCCCTCGGTGGAATCTGGCCCCTTGAAGAATGGCATCATGCCTTCGAGACAATGCACAACCGTGAGATCGTCAAAGCCGTCCTGACTCCTACGGCCAGCCATGAATGATCAATCCGAACTACCTTTGCCCTGCGCTTCATCTTGCCGTAAGAGCTTTGGCATTGCCCTTTCGTAAAACCATCTCTTCCCTCTCTTGCCAGGCTTAATGACACCCGGCGAGAGCTCGAATTCACTTGATTCGCCTAGGAGCCTCCCAGCTAGCAACCCTTAACTGACACTCTTACAGCATGAAAATTCTAGTGACCGGAGCAACCGGCAAGGTTGGCCGAGCGTTTATCAACCGTATCGTCAATGGCAACGAGCTCCCTGATGCCACCATTCGTGCCCTGTGTCACAACCGAACCCTTCCAGAGCAAGAGGGTCTTGAAATCATCAAGGGTGATATCTCGATCCGCTCTGACGTGGAAAACGCATTATGCGACATTACACACGTGGTTCACCTTGCGACCTGTAAGGAAACTCCGGACAACGTCATGGACGTGACCGTCAAGGGGCTCTTCTGGCTCCTCGAGGGATGCCGCTCAAGTCAGTCCTTTGAGCAGTTCATTCTCATCGGGGGAGATGCGGGCATGGGGCACTTCTTCTATCCCCACCCTCTTCCCGTCACCGAAACTCAGGCTCATAGTGCCTACCCCGGGTGCTACGCGCTTTCCAAGGTGCTCGAGGAAGTCATGCTTGAGCAGTACTATATCCAGTATGATTTCGCCGGATGTTGCCTCCGAGCTCCCTGGATTATGGAAAAAGA
>DFWB01000300.1:0-3330 GCA_002380675.1 Akkermansiaceae bacterium UBA4145 | reverse complement strand
TACTCTCTCTTTCGGACAGGACGTGTTTGGAGGCCCTCGGTGGTGCGAACTCGTAGATCCTCCACGGGCCGCAGAATATGCCTCAAGCGAAACTATTCCTATAATGCTTGACCCGGAAGGCGTACCGGTAAAACGAAACTTCATTCATCTGGACGATCTACTTTCCGCCATCATAGCGGCCCTCCATAACCCCGAGGCCTCCCATCAGGAAACGTTCAATGTATGCATGGACGAGCCAGTTGACTACCGGGCCGTCGGCCAATATCTCGCTACCTCACGAAACCTTCCCACTGTCGAAGTTGCCACTGAGTTTCACAGTACGTGGCTCGACAACTCCAAGGCTAAGTTTCTCCTTGGATGGCGTCCACGGGTAGACCTCCATACCCTCATCGACCGGGCGTGGGATTACCAGCGCGCCGAAGAGGATCCACGGACGATCTGGTACCCCGGCTAGGCTCAGCCTCCGAGCTCTTCTCGCAAGAGGGCACAGAGGAACTAACGGCCCTTGCTCCAGACTATCCCTACTCCGCTACGATACCCACGTTATCAATCGAGAGGCCGCTGTAGGGATCAAGACTCTGGTCGCTGGTGAAGTTCCACTCGATAAAGATTTCCTCGCCTGCTGCCTGCAGAGGCAGAGGAATCTCTGTAGGAATCCAATCGATATCGAACACCATCATATCGAGAGGCACCTCATTCCCGAGCACAACTTCATCTGAAGCACGGAGGAACCGAACTACCGCGGCATCTGAGAATCCATCCGCATCGCGATAGACCTCGAAGGTCAGGCGTGCAGCGCCCAGTCCCGACAAGTCGATCGCAGGGGAGCGCAACGTGACGTCGGAATTCGGGCCAAAATCCCCAAGATTCGTCGACCAGGCATTCGCTGAGTTTCCAGCTCCCGAAACCGGTCCCGTCGTGCCCGATGGAGTACCCAGCTCCCAGAGGGTGTTCCGCTCAGGATCATTCTCGAACGCCGTCCATCCTCCTTGACCCGATTCAAAATCATCGAAGAAGGTCGGAGGAATTGGACCGGCAACCAGCTTATAAAACCGGGCAGCATCCGCAGGCCTTGGGATCGAGACCGAGTTCACCGGAGGAGTAGAAGAAATACTCTCAAGACCCGGGACAAGCTCCCAGGCAGAAGGGCTTGGATTCCCTGCCGGATCATCGCTACTCACGATAGAGTATTCCTGACCGGAGAAACTATTCCAGGTAAACTCGAGATTGTCTCCACCATCGGGAGTGCTCACCTCGAAAAGATATCTATCGGTCATTCTCGTTCCGATGGCATAAACCGGTGGGCTTCCATTCTCAATGTCACCCAGCGCCACGACCCCCGGAATACCAGGGCCGCTTATTGCTACGTCGGTCCACTCACCGCCACCCTGCTCGCCAAAGACATTATCAAAGGGAAAGAGACCGGGAATCGAGATAGCGAGGATCGCGGACACTTCACCGCAGCAGCTTGGGTCTTCTACCGCAAACGTTCCGTCCGCGGTATCCATGACGAAGTAGTTGGTATCATCAGACTGCAGATAGATGGTGTAGTCACCGGGAGCATAACCCCTCATATCAAGATACCCGTTATAACGGACCGTAAAGTTATCTCCTCCATTATCGACAAACGGTTCATTGCGGGTGGAAAAGTTTCCTCCTCCCCCGTGACTGGCATAGGGAACGATAGTGGTTACCGAAGAGTTGGGCGCCGGATCACCGGAAACGTGAACATCGTAATTGTTCCGACCCTCTCCGTTGAGAATCACGCCACCATTATACTTGTTCTCCTGATAATCGAGGCCCGGAGTCTCGAGGTCAGGACCATACACCGTGCCGTCCGGCTGCGAATTGATCGGCACAAAGGAGGGCTGAATAATTGGCTCAACCGGTACGGAATTCTCATCCAAGGGGTTACTCCGGAAAGCTATCTCCTGACCATCTGCAAGACCATCCCCATCAGTATCCCTTTCAAGCGGATCGGTTCCCGTGTCCCCGCCACCGATAAAGGTGCCGGTGTTGGTTTCCACCCCATCGCTCAGGCCGTCGCCGTCAGTGTCGGCATTGGCTGGATCCGTCCCGATAGTGACTTCCGTGCCATCAACAATGCCGTCATTGTCCGTATCCTCAGTCGTTGGATTCGTTCCTGCGGTGTATTCCTCGAGATCGGAGAGTCCATCGTTATCAAAATCTCCATCACCTGAAAGCTGGCTCAGGTCGTCGATGTCAGCCCAGAGAAGCTCCCATCCGTCTATGAGGCCATCCTCATCGCTATCAGTAGAGTCCAGACCAATCGGATACACAGGCGGGCTCCCATTTTCGACGTCGCCAAGAGCTGCGATACCGTTGATACCGGGGCCGCTGATGCCGACATCAAACCAATCACCGCCAGCCTGCTCGCCAAATACATTGTCAAATGGGAAGAAACCCGCAGAGGTAATTGTGAAGGCTGTGGTCTGATTCTGGGGGCAGCAATTGTGCTGTGCGACAACCTGCCCATCCCCCGTGTCCATGATGAAATAGTTGGTGTCATCGGCGCCGAGGTGGATGTTGTAGGTCCCCGGGGCAAAGGATGACATATCGAGGTATCCATTGATCCGGACGGTGAAGTTGTCACCCCCACCATCAAGCCAGACGGCGTTCCGGCTGGAGATCTGTCCACCTCCATTCCCATAACTGGCCCAGGGCACAATATCCGTCCGGGAGCGCAACGGACTTGGATTCCCGGAAACGTGAGCGTCATAATTACCCTCGGCCTGATTGTTTAAGACCACCCCTCCAGCATAGTGATTTTCCTGATAGTTTAGCCCAGCCTGACTCAGGTCAGGTCCGTAGGTGATCCCAGCCGCGATCTCATTGATCGGAACAAAGGAAGGCTGGATCACCTCGAAAGACGGATTACTGCTAGAGTCATTTGGATCCGTATTCTCTGACACTTCCAACCCGTCGCTCGCGCCATCATTGTCGGTATCGATATCAAGCGGGTCAGTTCCGGTATCGCCGGCATCCACAAAAATCCCGGTTCCGGTCTCGGCCCCGTCAGATAGTCCATCGCTGTCGCTATCGTCGTTGAGAGGGTTCGTGCCGGCAAAGGCTTCTTCCCCGTCGGTAAGCCCATCGTTATCAGAGTCCTCGTCAGTAGGATCAGTTTTAGCCGCATATTCCTCGAGGTCGGGAAATCCGTCATTATCAAAATCCCCATCTGCGGTGAGCTGTGTCAGCTCATTGATGGCACCCCAGGAGACCTCCCATGCGTCCGGGAGACCATCTCCATCTTCGTCAGCGGCAGGCAGACTGATGATGTAGACTGGTGGGCTGCCGTTCTCGGTGTCT
>DFWB01000001.1:3289-4607 GCA_002380675.1 Akkermansiaceae bacterium UBA4145 | reverse complement strand
TGGCAAGGATGGTTGGGGGAAGGCGAAGAGTGTCATTCTGATTTATCTGCAAGGCGGCCCCAGTCACCTTGATCTCTGGGACCCGAAGGAAAATGTTCCAGACAAGATTCGTTCATCGTTCAAGACGATTCCTACCCAGATTCCAGGAATTCATTTTACAGAGATCCTGCCAAAGCTGGCAAAGGTAAACGACAAGTTCACCACGATTCGGTCGATGAGCTACACGCCTAATGGGTTGTTCAATCACACTGCGGCAATTTACCAGATCATGACGGGCTACACGACGGACAAGGTGAGTCCGTCAGGTCAGCTTGAGCCGCCATCGCCCAAGGATTTCCCGAATTTTGGTTCGAATATCATTCGGATCAAACCGACCGATGAACCCATGCTTCCATTCGTCATGCTTCCTCGCCCTCTGCAAGAGAGCAATGTGGTTGGAAAGGGTGGAACAGCAGGCTTTCTTGGCAAGGCCTACGATCCTTATTATCTCTATCCGCCCGGGGATGACATGAAGATGGACAAGATGGATGGGTTGAACGTGGAAGACCTGCAGCTTCGTCCGGAGGTTTTTTCAACTCGCTTGAGGAGACGGGCAAAACTGCGGAAGACGATTGAGGATCAAATGCCAGCCCTCGATAAGGCGGTAGAAAAATTCAATCTCGATAATTACTACGACCAGGCTTTGAACCTGATCGTTTCGGGGAAAGCGCGTGAGGCCTTTGATCTGGAGATGGAGAGCGAGGATCTGCGGGACCGTTATGGGCGAAATACTTTCGGGCAGAGTTGCCTTCTGGCCCGCCGCCTGGTGGAGGCAGGAACTCGGGTTGTTGAGGTAGTGTGGCCGAAGGTGGCGAATTCTGATAACCATTCATGGGACCATCACAAGGATCTCAGCAAGCGGATGAAAAATCAGTCGGGTCCAATGCTGGATGGAGGCCTAGCGACTCTCTTTGACGATCTAGATGAGCGTGGAATGCTTGATGAGACTCTTGTGGTTGCGATTGGAGAATTCGGGAGAGCTCCGGAGAAGGGCGTCAGCACCTCGGGAAATGGAAATAGTGCGGACGGTCGGGATCACTGGCCCTACTGCTATACGTCTGTGATCGGAGGAGCTGGTATCAAGAGAGGATACGTCCACGGGCAATCTGATAAGACCGGATCGGCTCCAATTGAGCTCCCTGTCCATCCAAGCGAAGTGCTGGCCACGATTTATCACAGCGTAGGGATTGAGCCTGAGACGATCGTGTATAACCACCTTAACCAGCCTCGTGAGTTGGTGAAGGCTCAAGCGGTCGAGAAGCTCTTCGCGTAGAGAATT
>DFWB01000001.1:851-2908 GCA_002380675.1 Akkermansiaceae bacterium UBA4145 | reverse complement strand
CCTCCGGATTCGTCAGGCTTCCATTTGCTTCGTCTGGACCAGAAGTGACTGGCTGGCCTTGTAGAAGGCCTTTGCGACATGGGATTCGGCAGGGCCCGCAAGAGCGATAGGTTGCCCCTGGTCACAGCGCAGTCGAGTCTCGGGATCAATGGGAATCTCAGCGAGAAGGGGAACCCCTAGGCGCTCTGCCTCTAGGCGCCCTCCATTCTCTCCGAAAAGATAGTATCGCTTCCCTTGATCGCACTCGAACCACGACATGTTTTCGATAATGCCTAGAATCCTGACGTTGACCTTGGCAAACATACTGATCGCCTTTCGGGCGTCGATCAGAGCGACTTCTTGCGGAGTGGTGACGATCACGGCTCCATCCAAGGCCAGAGTTTGAACGATGGTCAATTGGATGTCTCCTGTGCCAGGAGGAAGATCAAGAATCAGGACGTCGAGTTCGCCCCAGGCCACCTCCTTCAGAAACTGCTGAGTGTAACGGGTTGCAAGAGGGCCACGGACAATTACCGGGGAATTGTCTCCCAAGATAAAGCCCATGGACATCAGCTTGATGCCGTGTGCTTCGATTGGAATAATGCGCTCCTGGGAGTCTGCCATGGGTTGCTGGTCGGCTACTCCGAACATCAAAGCGATGGAGGGGCCATATAAATCGCAGTCACAGAGGCCGACCTTCAATCCTTGCTTTGCAAGAGTGATGGCTAGGTTTGACGAGACGGTGGATTTTCCTACTCCTCCTTTCCCTGACGCCACTGCAATGATTTTCTTTACGCCCGGAATTGACTGTTTGCCTGCTACCCCTCCGGGAGTGTTAGCACTTCCGGGAGGGTCCTGAACGTCGATGGATATCTGAACCTTTTCCGCTCCGCCTGCAAGCTGGTCGAGCGCGGCATGGCAGTCCTTAAAGATCTTGTCTGGGATTTTAGGATCCCGGGTTTGTACCTGAATCTCAACTCTGACAGAATCTCCTTGAATCGACACGGACCTTACCAGACCAAAAGAGACAATGTCTCGGGAGAAGCCCGGGTAGCTGACAGAGGAGAGTGCAGTTCGGATTGCGTCTTCGGTCATGCGCTGGAAGTAAACACTTGTGGTCAGGCCGGGCTGAGTTGTCAAATGTTACGGGAGACCAAGTCGTAAAATTGTTCAGGTCGTAAGGACTGGTGCAGAGAGGAAGTGGCAGCTGTCGTGTGCTGCTATGGAACCCGGATGAGAAGGGTGCTCTGCCCGCAGTGAAGCGGAAGGCCAAGCGATGGTGAGAGACTAGAAGCTGCGCCTCAGGTGGCTTGGCAGGATGTTGAGCTGTTCACGATATTTTGCGACAGTCCTCCGAGCTAGTTTAACTCCTTGTTCGGCGAGAATTTTCTGGATAGCTGAATCTGACAATGGCTTCTGGCGGTTTTCCTTCTCGATTATTACCTGTAGAGCCTCCCTGACTCCCTGATTGGAGATGGCGTCCCCACCTGTAGTGGTGTAGCCAGACGCGAAGAAACGACGCATTTCGATTACGCCGTGAGGCGTGCGAGCATGCTTTCCGGCCACCGCTCGAGATATCGTAGCGGGATGGACCTGAATTGCATCAGCGATTTCGTTCATCGTCAGGGGTTTTAGAAAGCGGGAGCCACGAGCCAGGAATTCCTTCTGACGGCTTATGATTTCTTCGGATATGGCAAGAATGGTAGCTTGGCGCTGGTCAAGAGCCTTGATGAGGGTGCGGCCATCGCGCAGCTGGTTTCTTAGGTAGCTTCTGAGCTTGCGGTCAGGGCTGGTGGCAACGAGATCCTTGTAGGTCGTGCTCAGCCTTAGACGAGGCAGGTACTCATTCGTGAGTACGGCGGACCACTCTCCTTCCTGATTTCGTTCGAATGAGACATCGGGAACGATATAGGGATTGCCCGAAGGGTCAAAAGAGGTTCCCGGCGAGGGATCCAGTTGCGCAATGTGGGAGGCCGCGTCGGCCACGTCTTCGACCTCAACACCCAGTGCGCTGGCAATCTTGGGATAATGCTTGCTCGCGAGATCGCCTAGGTGACTTTCGACGATGCGAAACTCCA
>DFWB01000001.1:0-553 GCA_002380675.1 Akkermansiaceae bacterium UBA4145 | reverse complement strand
CTTTCGACGATGCGAAACTCCAAGGTGTTGAGGCGATCCGAGCGGTGCAGTTGAACGAGAAGAGATTCTCTGAGGTCTTCCACGGCGATCCCGGGGGGGTCAAAGCTCTGTAAGCTTGTCTTGGCGCGTTCCAGTTCCTCGAGAGATATGCCAAGCCGTCGACCAACCTCACTGAGAGGTTCGTCAAAGAAGCCTCGCTCATCCATGTTCCCGATCAGCGCCATTGCCGCCAGGCGGACTTCCGGCGACGGTGCGGAGAGGTTTAGCTGGCCTAGAAGGTGCTGCTGGAGTGTTTCAGGTGCGACGATGGAGCTGTAGAGGTGCTCCCTGCGCTCCTCATCTTCCTGGCTTGATCCGCTGGTGCGGCGTTCCATGATTGCCAATTCGCGCAGGTCATCGTCAGGAACCTCGATAGCTTGGTCCTCTTCACTATTCCCGGGGTCGAGTTCCTCGAGGGACACCGAGGCGAGGTCGTGTTCTAGCACCGGGTTAGTTTCAATAAACTGCCGCAGAAGGTGCTGCAATTCCAAGGCGTTTGCCTGTAAAACCTCCA
>DFWB01000009.1 GCA_002380675.1 Akkermansiaceae bacterium UBA4145 | reverse complement strand
TTGAAATGCCCTTCACTTTGGTAGTCCATGTCCGGCTGGAGGCTCCGGACCAGAGCGGGAATCACTTGGCTCTTATAGGCCTCGCAATAGCGCCCTCGAGCTCTGGACGCCCCGGAAAATCCCCAAAACGCGGGTATGAATAGAGCCGCAGCGAGGTAACCAGAGAGACCCTCCCAATCCCCCTTAGCCCCTAAAATCATCACCCAGATCGCAAGCAATACAAAAAGCACTCCCACGATTAACAGCATGGTGAAGTGTATCCTCTCACGCTGTCGAATGGCCTCGAGTTGCCGGAAATCTTTGGAAAGGTCTCTCACAGCATACTACGTCTTCGATGCACTCCTTTCCCGGACCCTCTAAAGCTGCACGTCAGTCACCTTTCTCTGAAACTCTGGAGTCTCGAACCAGTCGTGGACCCGGAAGCCAAAGATCCCTGCTAACAAATTACCGGGAAACTTCTCCACGCCGTCATTCCAGTCCGTGACGGCCGCGTTAAAGGCTCGACGCGCAGCCGCGATCTGGGCCTCCACCTCACTCAGGTTCCGTTGCAGGTTGAGGAACTGCTCGCCCGCCTTGAGCTCGGGATAATCTTCTGCCAGCAGCATGACCTTGGCGACCCCGGCCCCCAGATCCTGCTCATGACTGAAGCGCTCCGGGCCGGCAGACTCCGCCAGCTCGATGCCCCGCCGGGCCTTGGTCACTCGTTCAAACAACTCCCGTTCGTGCGAGGCGTAACCCCTGACCGTTTCCACGAGCTGAGGCACCACGTCCCACCTCTTCTTCAGCTGCACGTCCATGGCCGCAAAGCAATTGCGCAATCGATTCCGTCTGCTGATGAAGCGGTTGTAAAGGACCACCACAACGAGGAGAAAAACTCCTAGGGCGACACCCAGCGTGATCCACAGCGCTACCATTCGCCTTTAATACGCTCCTCCGAAGCAATTCTCCACCACTTATTTAACGGCGACTGAACCCCTAAGGCTGGTCCGCCCAACGAATCACCGCGGCCACCGGCCAATGGTCCGAGGGAACCATCTTGCCCCGCATGTGATACTCGATCCACGCCTTCTGAATTTTCCACCCGGGGGACACCATGACATGGTCAATCATCCGCGCACCGGGAATCACTCCTTTCCAACGATTAAAGGTGTTGCGGTCCTTGACCTCGGGATGAAGCTCAAAAAACGGTGCCTTGAGAGGGTTGCCCCACTGCTCCGGGCCCTTCCCCCCTGCCAGCACCACCTTTTTCCCCAGCAGGTAGGACACTCCCGGGTTTGTCTCGGTAGCGTTAAAATCACCGGTGACCACGACGGGCTCGCCCATCCGCTTCCGCGCATCAATCCTCTTGGCCATCAGGCGGCCCGCTTGTTCCCGGGAAGGCTGGCTCTGATGGTCCCAGTGGGTGTTGTAGAAATAAAACCCTTTTCCGGTCTTCCGGTCCACTAATCGCGCCCAGGTGCAGATCCTCGTGATCCCGTTCCCCCAGCTTTTCGATCCGGCGGCCTCCGGCGTTCCGCTCAACCAGAAAGTCCCACCCTCTTCAGCATCCCGCTCGAGACGCTTGGCACGAATAAAGACAGCCGAGTATTCCCCGCGATTCTTGCCATCATCACGACCCACCCCGAATTTCTGGTAATCCGGAAGCTCCCGGGTGAGATAGTCCATTTGCTGGGGCAGAGCTTCCTGAACCCCGAACAGATCCGGATCCATCTTTCGGATCGTTTCCACCACGAGGTCCCGACGAGCCTTCCAACTACGGGAGCCGAGATCCCCTCTGGCAGCAAGACGGATATTAAAGGACGCCACCGTCAGCTCAGCAGCCGGTAGCGAGGTGAGAAGGGCTAGAGAAATTAGAGCGAGACGAAACACGCTGGAAATGCTACCCGGAATGAGCCCTCTTGTCCAAGCTATGCCTTTACTTGCTGCCGTTCTCTTTGTTTCGCTCTCCCTTCTCGCTCCCGCAGCTTGGCCGGAGGGAAAGGCCTCAAAATGGAACGGATATCAGCGTCTGGACTTCGCCCTCCCGAATGACGGCGCCCGCTGTATCGTCGTCCGCCCGAAACAGGCCGCAGCAGGAAATCCATGGATATGGCGAGCTCGCTTCTGGGGACACCAGCCTGCGCTTGACCTTCAGCTTCTGGAAAAGGGATTTCACCTTGCCTACTGCGAGGTAAGCGGCCTCTTCGGAGCGAGTACAGCGGTCAAACGCTGGGACAAATTCCATGCATTGGCCGTCCGGGAGGGACTCTCCCCCCGCCCTGTTTTGGAGGGCATGTCCAGAGGAGGCCTGATCATCTTCAACTGGGCGTCCGCCAACCCGGAAAAGGTGGCGGCACTGTATGGCGACAACCCGGTCTGTGATTTCAACTCCTGGCCCGGAGGGAAAAATGGCAAATTCTCAAAGCGTGACTGGCAGCGTTGCCTGAAAGCTTATGCGGTGACGGCCAAGGCCGCGCCACAACACCGTCAACCTCTCAGCAAAGAGACTCTCAAGCCTCTGGCCGAGAAAAGAGTTCCCGTCGCGCTCGTTCTGGGAATGGCCGATGAGGTTGTCCCCGTCGAGGAAAACGGAGAGCTGCTTGCCCGCAACTACGAAGCACTAGGCGGAACGGTTAAGGTCTGGCGTAAGCCCGACAAGGGCCATCACCCCCACGGGCTTCACCCTCCCGACGAACTGGCCGCCTGGTTGATCGGCGCTGTGAAATGATCCTTTTAACTTTAAGGCCTCCCCTTGCCTTCCTCCTGCCGTGAAAGCCCCTTTGGTCCTCCGCTTCCTTTCCCTTGCCGGTCTACTCATCTGCGGCTACCTCGGAGGACTTAAGCTTACCGGGAAAACCTCCTCCCTTGCTGGCTGCGGCCAGGGCTCAGGGTGCGGCAGTGCGCTCGGCTCGGAGTGGTCACAGTTCTTCGGAATTCCGGTAAGCCTGCTTGCCTTCGTCATCTACCTCGCCTTGCTGGTTGCCTCTTTCCGCCCTTCGAGGCCGCTCTACGGAGCTCTCGCAATTTGTCTTACCGGGGCCGCTCTCTGGTTTGTAGGGGTCCTCTACCTCACCATAAGGGCGGTGTGCCCCTGGTGTCTCGCCATGCATACTATCGGGATCGTTACCTCCATCGTCCTGGTAATCTCATTACGAGATGTGCCCCCGTCAAAAACCCCCCTGCGCTTTGCCCCTCTTGCGGCTCTGGTCGCCCTGCTCACCCTCGTCCTAGGGCAGCTTCTCGGGCCGAAACCGGACACCCATGCCAGTAGTAGCGAGGCCCTGCAGGATCAAGGAGTGCCGAACGAAAACGCCGGTCGCAGAATTTCCTTCACCCGTGGAGGCAAGCGCTACAACACCACGACAATGCCCCACCTGGGGCCTCCCAATGCCAAGTATGTGATGGTAAAGTACTTCGACTATACCTGCAGTTCATGCCGCAAGGTGCATGAGCAGCTCCAATTCGTTGAAGAAAAACACCCAGGACTTTTTTGTGTGATCCTCCTGCCAGTGCCCTTGAACAAGGCCTGTAATCCATTCATTCCGAACCAGAGCCCAAAGCACCAGCACGCCTGCGAGCTAGCCCGCCTCAGCATGGCCGCTTGGAAAGCGAATCCCGGGAAATGGCCCGAGGTCCACGAACAGTTAATTTCCACCCCTGATCTGCCTCCTGAAGTCGCAGAGGCCGCGGTCGGGCAGATTGTCGGCCATGACGCACTCGAACTCGCCAAGCGGGACTCCTCGGTTGAGGCCCTCATCAAGTCCGGCGTCAAGGACTTCGGTCAGCTCAAAAAAGGGAACTCCCTTCTTCCTAAATTAATGTGTGCGGGAGGCACAGTCCTCCATGGGGAGCCCAGATCCGGGGAAGCCCTCCTTAGCGCTCTCACGCAGATCTACGATCTGGGCCCATAGGCCCCCTCTGGCTTTCCACTAAGCCAGCCGCTTTACACGCCGCGGGAGGTTTTCGTGAATAAACCTT
>DFWB01000029.1 GCA_002380675.1 Akkermansiaceae bacterium UBA4145 | reverse complement strand
CTGATCGTGGGTCCTCTTTTTCTGGTATCAACATGGTGGGCCTCTCTTTCATTCTCAAAGCTGGTGACTCGTTGGCGGGCCCGTCGGGTTTGGGCGGTAATTTTTCACGGAGTCATCAGTCTTCCATTGTTCTTTATCTGGGCTGCTTTCGTCGCATTTATCGTCTTTGGTTCCGGACCGTGGGCGGGAACGGGGTTTGTCTACGCGGCACTCCTGAACCTGATTTTCTATCATCTGATCAAGGCGCCTACCCCCCTTGGACGCAAGATCCTGGATCACGTGGAAGGGTTCCGGCATTACCTGAGCGTGGCGGAAGAGGAACGACTCAATTTGGAGAATCCGCCGGAGAAGACTCCAGAGCTCTTTGAGCAGTTCCTGCCCTATGCGCTGGCCCTCGGGTGCGAGCAGCAGTGGTCGCAAAAGTTTGATTCCGTTCTGCGCGTCGCCGGTCAGTCCCCGGGGCGCTCAGACTGGACCCCCAGTTACTACGTGGGCGCCGTTTCTGGACTGGGGCACTCGTTCGCGGCCTCAATTGGGAGTTCGTTGAGTTCTTCGCTGGCAGCCTCCTCCTCAGCGCCATCGTCTTCAGGGGGAGGCTTCTCCGGTGGTTTCTCCGGTGGTGGGGGCGGCGGCGGCGGCGGGTCTGGATGGTAAAAGATTGAAAGACAGGTGCTTAGGGGTGGTATTAGAGTGATGCGTCGAGTGCTGGCAATAGTCCTAGCCCTTGTGGGGACAGCCTTTCCGGGCGCCCTTGCAGACGAGCGGGTCCTCTCTTTCCACAGCAATATTACGGTAGAGTCCACCGGGGATTTTCTCGTGGCGGAGACCTTTCGAATCAGGCTGGGAAAGGAAAAGTCATTAAAAGGAATGTTCCGTGATATTCCGTCGTTCCCGCGGGGAAAGATGCTCCGGGTGCAAAGGAACGGGAGCAAGGAGGATTGGCAGATATCAGGAGGATCCAAGGGAGGAGAGCTGAGCCGAGTGTGGATCGGCAAGGGTTGGGACGCTCATGGTTTGCGCGTTCACACCTTTGAAATTGTCTATCGCGTTCAGGCCGGGAAGGTTGGTTCATCAAGGGGTCTCGCGGACGGGCAGGCTCTTCAAGACGTTCTTTCATGGCCTATTAACGGAACGGAATGGGGATTGCGTTTCGACCGGGTGAGCGCGGACGTGGAGTTGCTGGAGGGAAGCGGGGGACAGGACGCCATCATCTCCGGAGGCGTCGAGCAGGGATCGAATGAATGGAAGGAGGACTACAGGCTGATCCAGAAAAGAGGAGCGACCACGATCGAGGCAACCCGGCCCCTCAGCCCCGGGGAAACGTTGCGATTGGAGATAAGACGTCCGGTCCCGGCGGAATCCCGGGGTAATACGAAGGAGAGCGCCATGGCTCGAAAGGCGAGAGAGCGTGTCGCCGGTGACGCGAAGCCCACTCCCTCTCGCCGGCCCGGGGCGCGGAGTCTCAGAGATGAACGAATTCTGTCCTTTCACAGTGATATAAGGGTGGAACGAAATGGCGCTTTGCAAGTGACGGAAACGATCCGGGTCAGAGCCCTGCGCCGAGAGGTGAAGCGTGGAATTTACCGGGATATTCCCCGCCTGCGCACGACCAGATTCGGGAAGACCCGCAATCCGCTTCAGGTGCTCGCCGTAACGCGCGACGGAAAAACAGAGCACTATCAAACCGAGAATATCGGGAGGGGCGGAATTCGAATCCGAATTGGCCGCAGGTCGGTCATTCTGAAGCCGGGTATTTACACGTATGAAATCACCTATCGGACAGAGCGGCAGCTCTACCATGAGGAAGGCCGAGATGCGCTTTACTGGAATGTCAATGGCACGGAGTGGCCGTTTCCGACCGATGAGGTGACTGCTACAGTGACCTTGCCGGCGGGGATCAAGGGAACCGAGATCTGGGGCTACACCGGGAAGCTGAACGAGAAGGGCGAAGATTACCAAGCCAAGCTGACCGAGACCGGGGCGACTATTGCTTCTACCCGTCCGTTTGATCCCAAGGAAAACCTGTCCTTGGTGCTCGAGTGGCCTCCGGGGCTGCTCGAGGCGAGGGTCTACGAGGAAGCAAGATTTGTGCTGCTTCGTGACGCGCCCGGCCTCGTCTGGGGAGCCGGTCTGCTTTTCGTTGCGTTAATCTACTATTGCTGCGTGTGGGCCGGAGTGGGAATCGATCCGAAAAAGGGCACCATCGTGCCACTGTATGGTCCTCCAGCAGGGCTTTCGGCGGGTGCCATTCGCTACCTTAACCAGATGCGATATGACGATACATGCTTCAGCGCGGGTGTCCTCGGGTTGGGAAATAAGAAGGCGCTTGTGATCGAAAAGAAGGAAGAAGTTTACACTCTCAAGAAACGGAGTGGTCACCTCAAGCCGGGCCCCAAGGGGTCAGCGCTGACTCTGGATGAGGGCCGACTTTGGGCTTTTCTCTTTGCGAAGAGCAGAGCTCTCGAGCTCGACGATGAGCATTACGAACGGATCGGTGAGGCGCGCAAGCAGCACCGCAAGTCGATCGAGGCACAAGCGGATGGGGTCACCTTCAAGAGGAACCTGCCGTTGCTTGTTCCGGGAGTGGTGCTCTCGGTTGCTGGGGCCGCTGTTCTCCCGCTTGGATGGCTGTATTTGATGATAGCCATGTTTCCGGTGATTTTTGGTGGGGGGCTTATTGCCTTCTTTGGATTATTTACCGGCACTCGACCATCACACGGGATCATGAGCTTGATGTGGCCCTTCTACATTTTTGTCGGGCTCTGGATTTTGTTTGTGCAGATGATCT
>DFWB01000188.1:599-3131 GCA_002380675.1 Akkermansiaceae bacterium UBA4145 | reverse complement strand
CCTGCGCCAGGGTCACGAGGATCGGACCCGTCCATGGTATAATAAACAATACCCGCCGGATTCGGATTGCTGATCGCTAGAGCCTGACCTACCGCGACGCTTCCTCCATGCTGGCGGAAACGAGGGGCCTCAGTGAGGGGATAGAGGTTACGGCTTCGAAGTTGCTCCAGAAGGACTGCGCCCCGCTGAGGAATATAGCTACGAAGAATCCATGCCTGATCTTGACGATAATGCTGGTTGCGGGTGTAACGGGCAAAATCGCCAGGTTGCCAGCGACCGGAATCGGTATCATAGCGGAAGTCCCCCCACCGGGCGGACTCAGCTACGACGGCCCGATCCATGAGATCCGAGCGCGCCCGCCAGAGGGCTCCTGCGATTGCCGGGGAGAGGGCTCCATCATTGAAAAGATGACGATGTACTCTGTCGGCAAAGCGCATCCTGTATTCAGCGTTGGCGGAGAGATCCTGGTGGAGGCCGCTGGGGCGGCCGGTGCCATCTCTGCCGGTGACATTGATGTTCAGGGCGTTGGAGAGTGGTTGGGGATTGTTAATGACCCCGGGGCCATTTGGAGAAAGAGCAAATTCAGAATCCCATGGGAGCATCAGGTAGCCGGCACCAGCTTCCCGCTTTCGGGCTGCGCGCCAGTTGTGTCCGTCCCAGTCGGTGTTTCCCACAAAAAAATTAAGGAGCATATAATCGATGAGGGAGTCGATATCGAGATACGCCTGGATCGCGGCATATTGTGA
This sequence comes from Akkermansiaceae bacterium UBA4145, assembly GCA_002380675.1. Lineage (GTDB taxonomy): Bacteria > Verrucomicrobiota > Verrucomicrobiia > Verrucomicrobiales > Akkermansiaceae > Roseibacillus_B. The sequence continues at coordinate 2,385 of DFWB01000188.1, read as the reverse complement.
GGGGCTTGTGATATTGCCCCTCGCGATCGACATCATGGTATTCCACGCAGTGGTGTCTCCGCTTTTAGGTTGCCCGGAACTCAGGGCGTCATAGTCGTCACTCTCGCCCCCGAAATATGAGGCCATGAAATCCCCATCTGGTCGCTCATGGACATGATAGAGGCCCCAGTAAAGACCATTAAGATAGAGGTGAACCCAGCGCCCATGACTACCTGGTTGCCCCATGGCGAGATAGAGGTCATTCACCCACTGATCACGATTGTACTGAGCATGTCGCGCCTGATAGTAGTGGCGATGCGTCCAGGCAAAATTGAATCCTGCTCTTAGCTGCAGGAAATCAAATTCCTCCACGGCGGTGTCCCCGAAGGGTGCATCGCGAAAGAGTGGATATTGTAATTTTCCGGCACCGTAGTCCCTGCGGAAGCGAAGGCTGAGGCTATGTTTGGGAATGTCAGGATTACGGCTGCTTCCTCCCTGAAGCCTCATCCCGGCATCGATTTGAAAACCTGGTTCGGATCCGTCAGCGCTGATGAGCTCCGCTGAAACAGGACGTTCCCATGAGCGGCCCTCGCTCTGGGGGTTCTGATAGATCCCGGCTCTTCCAAACATGTGGGCAGGGTCGATCGCGATGGAAAGAGTGGGGAAGGTCTTCAGCGCTTCCTCCATCTCAGGGCCGTAGATTGGGTGGGTGACAATATCGGGATCCATCTGATAATGGGCAGGTTTGTTCGCCCACGTACCCGGATAACCGGTGATGTTTTGGGGTTGCCGCAGGATATCTTCTAGAAACAGGTAGGTCTGGGTATCCACGTTGGTCGGCTCGTATCCTTCTTTAAAGGCCGCAGCGCGCAGGGCTGTGGTGGATGAGATACGAATTGGATCAAGGAATAGAGTGCCATTTCGAGGTGATGGTTCGGTTCCGTCAGTGGTGTAATAGATCTCTGCATCTGGCGTGGCGGTGGTGATTTCCACGCTGAAGGGATCGGTATAGAACCCGCGATCCACACTGAAGGTAGTATCTGCCACGAAGTCGATCACGCCAGACCCCTGACTGGGAGCTCCCGGGGTCGGGATTGCATAGAATCCGCCTGGGCCGTAGGAGAGATCTTCCCGCTGCTCGGGGTAGGTGGGCGAGAATTCGCTGACAGGTCTTCCTGAGACTGGGGAAACGAGAGCAAGGTATTCTCCGTCGGCCCTCAAGGAAAAATTGGAGTGGAGGTTACCATCAGGATCAACGTAGTCGTCACGTTCCTGTTGGGAGGCAAAGACAATAAGATAGCCACCCGCTGGAATGCTTGTTCCGGAGGGAAATGACCATCGGAAAGGATCCTCGGCACTATCTGTCAGGGAGTATCCTCCGAGGTCAATTGGGATGAGGTTGGGATTGTGGATTTCAATCCAATCCGAATAGTCTCCGTCACCATCTTCCAGAGTTTCCTGGTTCCGGGCCATGAACTCGCTAATAACCGGAGGTAGTAACTGCTGGTCGACGGTGATCTGGATACTCGCAGCAGTAGCCCGGTTCTCACGTGATGCCGTCAGGGTATAGACCGTAGTCTCTGCTGGCACGACTTGTCTTGAGCCGCTGGCGGATACTACTCCGATGCCGGGTGTGAGAAGGACATTCTCAGCGTTAGTCACGCTCCAGGAGAGAACGATGGGCGAGCCGGCATCGACTATGGATTGGCTTGCTTCAAAGGTATCGATGACGGGAGGCGCGGTATCGGGGGAGATGCTCAGGGCACCAGATTTGCAGATCTCGGAGAGATCTTCGTCACTGAGAACC
>DFWB01000188.1:0-342 GCA_002380675.1 Akkermansiaceae bacterium UBA4145 | reverse complement strand
GTATCGGGGGAGAGGCTCAGGGCACCAGATTTGCAGACCTCGGAGAGATCTTCGTCGCTGAGAAACCCGGGAACATCTCCAGTCTGGAAGAAGGCAAAGTCGTCGAGGGCCCCCGCGAAATCGTTCGGCCCGGACGCGTTCGCATCATCGGCTGCGAGAAAGGCGCCGTTGGAGTGGAGATCGATGGGGCCAGTGCCAATGGAGAGGGGGGATTCGGTGGCAGCGCGGATGTCCTCAATAGAATGGGCTGTCCCGTTCTCGAGGACTGTGATCATCAGGGCGGAGCCCTCTCCGGCTGTGGAGTCGTATCGGACTGCGACAAAATACCATGTGCCGTCATTG
>DFWB01000168.1 GCA_002380675.1 Akkermansiaceae bacterium UBA4145 | reverse complement strand
ACCTCCATTGATGGCGCAGGAAAACGATCCACCGGCTCCGCAAAATCCGCCGGCCCCTCCTGCTCCTGCGGGCGAGCCTCCAGTGGCTCCGCCGGCCCCTCCTGCTCCTGTTGCTCCAGCGGAGGCCCCCGCAGCCCCAGCAGAGGTTCCCGCAGCTCCTGCCGTTCCTCCCCCGGGACTCGTACCGCCTGCTCCTGGCGAAAACCCCATCAACCCGGAACCTCAGGACCCTGTTCCCGCAAAGGCCAAACCAGTGGTTGATAATGCGCCCGATCCAAACCAGCCAGCTCAGTTGAATGCGGCGAACCTGAATGGTCAGGATATTGCAGACCTGTATTTCACTTACACAGGGAAGAAAGTCCTTGTTAGTCAGGAAGCCTCTGCGGCAGAGGTGTCTTTTATTGTCCCTGGGCAGATGACCTATGCTGAGGCAGCAAGAGTCATCGAAAAGCGCCTTGTGATGGAGGGGCTTGAAATTGTTCCGGACGATGATGATCCAAGCTTCGTCAAGCTCGTGCTCGCTAACTCGGCGACCAGTGGCCCGAAACCTCTTGGTCCTCCGGTGGGTGACGATATTGATCAGCTGGAAGGGAAGGTGTCTGCCGATGGTTTTGTGACCTACGTGATGGCTCTCACGTATCTCAAGCCCGATGACGCACTGCGGGCGTTCCAATCTGTGGTTCAGCAGTTTGGCTCGGCGGGAACTGTCGCGGCTATTCCGAATGCGGGCTCCGTTGTTATCTCTGGTAACCTGCCTCTCGTTCGGATGCTGGTAGAATTGAAGGAGCGCATTGACGTTCCATCCGCACAGGTAGGCACTAAGTTTGTGGATGTGACCTTTGCTGATGTGGAGGACTTGGCAGCACGGTTAAATGAGATTTTTAACAGCCAGAGCCAGAACAGCAACGCCACCGCAGGGGTGCGCAGGACGACAAGTAATCCTGCAAATCCAGCTGCGCCACCGTTGCCGGCTGCTGCTGCTGCTGCTGCTGGAAATGCCGCTGCTGGAAATGCCGCAGGCGGATCGTCCTCAGCGGGGGAGGACACCCCGATCAATATCATCGCGCAGCCGAGAACGAGTCGTATTTTCCTGATGGGCCGCCCGGTCGATATTCTCTTCGTAGAGGGTTTGATCGCAGACTTCGATGCGCCGAGCTCCAAGCGGAACTTCCTGCGCAAGAAATTGAGGTATCTTCCTGTAACTGAGTTCATCCCCGTGGCTGCGGATGCGCTTGAGAGAACCCTTGAAAGTGGAGTGGGAGGAGCGGGGGCAAGTTCACGACGCTCTACCGGAACAACCGGCCGGACCAGTGGAACAAGTAGTCGCCGGACCACCGGGACCAATACCACGGGTCGCTCCAACGTTGGGACTGGAGGAACAGGAGGGGGCTCGCGTGCACAACTCGCTCAGCAGGATATTCAGACTGCTCCAGAATCAATTCTTATCGGGAAGACTTTGCTGGTGGGAGATAACATTTCCAACAGTATCGTGGTGAACGGTCCTCCGCACCATATCGAGATTGTGCAGAGTCTCGTCGATGAGCTGGATCAGCCGTCAGAGCAGGTAGCGATCACGGCCGTCTTTGCGCGTTATGATCTTGGTAAGGATCGTAGCTTTGGAGTGGACCTGGGTCGCTTGCTGACCGGGGACAGTGATTTCAGAGGCGCTTTACAGAATAGAAATGGGGTTCCCTCGGTGATTGACCCTAATACCCTTCTCGATTTCAACTCCCTGCTTGGTGCTCCGGGAGCTGCCGCAGGTGGGCTTTCGGCATATGCTGTCATCGGTGACAACTTTGGGGTGTTCGTGAATGCGCTGGAGAGTAACCGAAACTTTACTGCAATCTCACGCCCAACGATTTTCACCACGAACAATGGCGTGGCCAGAATTAGCTCTGGATCGCGGATCGCGGTTCCAACGAGTACTTTCCAGGGGGGAACCCAGACCGGGTTCTCAACGAATGTGGAGTTTCGTGATATCGTTCTCGAGCTGGAAGTTCGGCCGTTGGTGAATTCGGAGGATGAGGTAACTCTTGAGATCTCTCTCGTGAGGGACAATATTGGAGAGAACCGGGCTATTCAGGGGTTTGGAGAAGTGCCCGACATCGATACCGATGAAATATCGACCAGAGTAACAGTGCCTAACCGGTCGACGATTGTTCTGGGAGGCCTGATCACGGAGTCAGACACCCGGACAGGGTCAGGGGTTCCGTTCCTTAGTTCGATCCCGATCCTCAACAAATTCCTTGGAGTAAACAGCAAGGATATTCTTCGCGAGGAGTTGGTGATTCTTATTCATCCGTCAATTCTTACGGATCCGTCCGAGGTGGCCGCTTACCAGAAAGCTTTTGATTCAGACAGCAAAGTTGCTCCAAGAGCCCGCGCTTCGGTCCAGAAGGGTGTTCTTCCGCCACGTGGGGCGCTGACGCCTGACGACACCGCAAAGAAAAAGACTGCCCCAAGCAGCATGATGACATCACCCGCGCATCGTGCCATGAGGAAGAAGAGCGAGCGTTAGGCCAAGCCCCGGATAGTTCAGCTTTTTTTCCTATTGTGGATGGTTATTCAACCATCTCGCACGAGGCGCTTGCCATGTGGCTCCGGAATCGCTTCATTAGCGCCCCAGCAAAATCCCACCTCCATGGCCGACCAATCCCCTCAAGAATCGAGTCCTGTTGAAATATCAGTAGCGGACCTCCCCAAGAATCTTGGGGATCTAGTTCTCAAGGCAGATGCTGCCATTGAGCAAAACAATTTGGGCTATGCGGTGAAAATTCTTTTGTCGGTTCTCAAGGCCGAGCCCGGGTTTGTTGACGGTCGAAAAAAGCTTCGTGCGGCGGAGATGAAAATCGCAGGACCGCCAAAGAAAAAGGGCCTTTTCGGTGGAGGGGGAGCTGGGAAGTTGAAGGGAAAGGCTAAGAAGGATCCTGCTGGGACGATCGATGATATCGAGAAGGAGCTGGAGAAGGATCCCTACAATGCTTCTCTGAACGAGTTGCTTCATGATGTGTCCTTTAATCTCAACATGCTCGATACCGCGGCCTTCGCGCTCGAGACGATCCGAAGAGCGACTCCGGACAATACGAAACTTCTGCACAAACTGGCTCTGTTTTACGAGGCGCGGAACCTGCCCGAGGAGGCTGCCGCCGTCTACAAGGATATCGTGAAGGTCGACCCTACCGATACCGAAGCCGTGAAGGGTGAAAAAGATATGACTGCTCGGGCTTCGATGGCGCGTAGTCAGGATGCCTCCGGAGCTCTGGTCAAGAAAGATGACAAGGAGACGCTGGCACTCGAAAAGGCAGCCCGTTCCGCGATGACTCAGGATCAGCTTGAGGAAAGGCGAGACCAGCTGGTTCAGCAGTACAACGAAGACGTTAATAATTTCGACGTGGTCAAGAAACTTGCTGCTCTCTACGAGCAGTTAGAGGACTGGGCAATGGCCCAGCAGATGTACGAGTGGGCTCATACTCTTTCAGCGGGTGACGCAGCTCTCAAGATGAAGTCCAATAACATGAAGGACCGGGCTGGAGAGGAAGAGGTGCGGGTGCTGGAGGCCCGAGTTGAAGAAAATCCCGACGATGAAGAGGCTCAGGCGGCCCTTGAGGAGTATCAGCAGTCCCGGGCAGCCGCCCAGGTAGATGAACGTCGTAAGCGGGTAGAGCAGAACCCGACGGATCCGCAATTACGGTATGATCTAGGTCAGGCTCTCTATCATGCAGGCGAATACAGTGACGCTATTCCCCATCTCCAGCAAGCGACCCGCAACCCTCACATTCGAACAAGGGTGCTGCTGCTGCTTGGTAGAACATTTGATGCCAAAGGTATGAGCGACATGGCCATCAAGCAGCTATCAGATGCTAATTCGGAGCTGACGGTCATGGATAAGACCAAAAAGGAAGTTCTCTACGAACTTGGTTTGATTCATGACAAGGTGGAGAGTAAGGATGACGCGCTCAATTGCTTTAAGCAAATCTACGAGGTGGACTACGGTTACCGGGATGTTGCTCATCGAGTGGAGTCCTCTTACTCCAGCTAGTAAAGCAGGCTGCCTTCGCGCAGGCTTCTAGAACTCGTCTACGGCATCTACGCAAAATTGTGACCACGACTCCAGATTGTCGTAAAGAGGCCCCTTTAGATCCTCGGCGCTTTTGAACTGGAGATCGGAGAGTGCGTCCTCGCGTGCTTGCGCCTCCCTGCTTTCGAGTTCGAAAAGGTGAACAACTCCGAGGTGAACACGGCCCACGGGGTTGCTGTCGTCGTTTAGAAGAGCCACAATTCGCTGTCTTGGTTGAGAAGGCAGAATAATTTCTTCATCGATTTCCCGGGCCACACCGGCGACGTAGGTTGCATGGCCCAGAGGGTCGTTCCTCTCGTCGACTGGATTGATGTGTCCTCCAATTCCTAGTGATCCCTGAGCATGGAGCCTGCTCTCCCCGCCAGACTTCCCTCGGACGTAGTGGAGGTAATGGTCTCCAAACCGGAAGATGGAATATGGAATAATCTGTTTGAAGGCGGGGTCCTCCTCCGCAGCTTCCCGATCCAT
>DFWB01000082.1 GCA_002380675.1 Akkermansiaceae bacterium UBA4145 | reverse complement strand
ACCTTTTGACCTTCTGATGGAGGCTTGGGGGCTCACGAACACGAACTTGGTTGAAACTTCACCAGAGCAGCTCACCCACAAGCAGGTAAGGCGCGCACGGTCAGGACGCCAGCTGACCCTCAAGATGATGATGAAAATCAACCGCACCTTCAATATCGCCATCTGGTCGAAGCTCGATAATGAGCAGAAGGAAAAGTTTATCGAATATGGACATCGGGATCTCTTCTCCTACGCCAAGGGCCATGACAGCGGATCCCCGGACCCCAATAAAGAACTGGCCGCAGAGATTCGGGGTTGACCACGGTTCCGGTCAAACTTCACTCAGCGTTCAACTCGTACTTGTATGAACCTTTTCTCATGAAGAGAATCTTGTCATTACTTTGTTCGTATCGTGCATCTTGATCACAACCACCACCTGTCCTACTGTACGAATATCCATCCTGCTGAAACGTGGATGGAAACCCTGGGAGCATTAAAGGAGCACACCTTGAAGGTCAGGGACGAAGTGAGTCCGGACAACCAGCCCTATGCGATTGGCCTTCGCCTGTCTGCAGACGCAGCCAGAGAACTTCTGGAGGGCGATAACCTTCCATCCTTTAAGGCCTGGCTCTCTGAGCACGGCTGCTATGTCTTCACCATCAACGGATTCCCCTACGGATCTTTCCACGGGACCCGCGTGAAGGAGAAAGTCTATCGTCCCGACTGGTCCTCACCAGACCGCCTTCTCTATACCAACAGCCTGTTCGATATTATTGCTCAACTGGCACCCGAGGGCGTGGAGGGATCCGTTTCAACCCTGCCAGGTTCATTCAAATCCTTCGAAGCTGACGAGTCCGCCATCTTCGAGCATCTCGAGGCCTGCGCGCGACATATCGAGCTGCTGGCAGAGCGAACTGGAAGGGATCTTCACCTCGGGCTGGAACCAGAGCCTCTCGGCCACTTTGAACACACCCGGGACACTATTGCCTTTTTTGATCGCTTGCTGGATAGCTCTGACGATCCGGACCTCCTTCTCCGTAGAATTGGGATTAATTATGATACCTGCCATTTCGCCGTAGAGTTTGATGACTGTCACACGGCCCTCGATACCTTTCGGAAGGCCGGATTACGTATTTCCAAGGTTCACCTTTCCAATGCGCTGGCATTCGATCTCGACACCCCCAGCGCTCTTGAGGCCATCGCTCAATTTCACGAACCCACCTACCTGCATCAGCTGATAACCTCTGGAAACGGAACCAATCTGTATTTTACGGATCTTCCGGAAGCCCTTGCGGAGCTCAGAAACCCTGCATTCAGCTCTCAAGGACAGCAAGAAGCTCGGGTTCACTTTCACATACCCCTGTATGCCGAGCCAGAACCGCCCCTCCGATCAACCAAAGATCACGTAGGTGATCTCCTTGATTATCGTAGGTCCCATCCGGAATTCTGCTCTCACTTCGAAATTGAAACCTATACCTGGGGCGTCCTTCCGGGAGACCTTCAAAAACCAATCGTGAGGCAGATTGCTGAAGAATACCGATGGGTCCTCTCTCAACTCTAACTGCAGCCGAACTGGCCCTCCTGCCCCATGAGAGAAAAGCGTCAGCGCCTTCTTGATCTCCTTGCCATTGGGCGAGTGTCCAATCTCCCTACTGTCTGGTCGAACGTGCTCACAGGGTTTCTGGTGGCAAGATGCTTCCACGAAGCACCGGAAGATCTGACCAGGGAAATTGGCCTTATCGCTCTTCTCCTGGGATCCACCAGCTGCGCCTACCTGTTCGGCACCTTCCTGAATGACTGGAAGGATGCCTCGTTTGATGAGCAATACCGCCCCGAGCGTGCGATTCCAAGTGGGCGCTGGTCACGCCGTGCGATTGGCAGTATCGCACTCGTCCTCTCAATCCTCGCTACGGCCTGCCTTATACCCCTCAGCCTCTCCTCTGCCATTGTCCCTCTTCTCGGAACCGCGCTTCTTATAAGCATCGTCTGCTATACCGTTCTCCATAAGAAAACCCCGACAGCAATTATTCCGATGGGACTCTGCCGGGGCCTCCTCTATCCGCTTGGATTTTTCAGCGCTGCAAGCTCGTCTCCCGGACTGGTTCAATCTATTCAGCCTCTTCCCATAATCATTCTTATCGGCGTGGGATCTCTCGTCTATGTGGCCGGACTTACCCTTGCAGCCCGTTACGAAAGTGGACCCGCCGGAGGGACCATTCCCCGACTCACCCTGCGCCTTCTTCTTTTCGCCTGCCTTCTCACTCACAACTGGTGGTGGATCAGCGGAAAATCTGGAGACCTTGGAGGAACTTCTGCCTTCCTCTCTGCCCTCCCGGCTCTCGCTGTATTTGTTCTCTGGACCGCTCGCAGCCTCTCCATTCTTCGAAAATCTGTCCCAGAATTTGTCTCGCGCTCACTCGCAGGCATCTGCCTCGTGGATCTGCTGGCGTTTCCAGGAATCACGATCATGTTGCAGGCATCCAACGCCTCCATAATTTCCTGCCCCACCCTTCTCCCCTGCCTGCCATTATCATGTATGGTTCTCTCTCTGGTTCTCCAGCGAGTTGCACCTGCAACCTGAGTCCCTGTGGCGAAATCAACAGGCATGCCTCACCTTTGATCCCGGTTTGACGACGCACCCCGACAGCAGCGACAGGGGGAAGACCTCCCTGCACCTTTCCGAGCGGTATTCCCATTTCCTGCTCAGGCGAAAAAATTGGTTCCTAGCTCTTCTTGCTATCGCAACCCTCATCGCCGCTGCTGGACTGACTCAACTCCGTTTTGACGGTGAACCGCGCGAAATTTTCAAGCAGGGAGACAAGGAGTTTGCCCTCCTCGAAGAATACTTTGAGCAATTCGGACCGGACGACAACGGCATCGTTCTCATTCTGGATGGGGAAATATTCAACAGCGCGTTCGCCGAGGCTCTCAGGGGCTTCACGAGGGACGTGCAGACCTTGCCTGACGTCCTTTCCGTCCTGAGCCTTCTCGATGTTCCCGGGCCCAACGAAGAGCCCCTCCTTCCGTCTCCAGATTGCGAGCCGGCACTTTTCGAGCAAGCGCGAGCCTTGGCACAGGTTCACCCCTTCGCCTCCGGACACCTCGTCTCAGCCAATGGCAATACCATTCTGGTCACTATTGAGCTGGTTGAGGATGGCCCGCAGACCATGAACCGGGTGGCCCCGATCTACGAAGAATTACTCCAGCTTCGTGAAAAGTGGTTTGGACAACTCTCCTGCACGGCGAACTTTACCGGAAGTATTCCCGTGAGGGTTGAAACCCTTGCCAGCCTCCCAAAAGAATTTTTCGTGACCAGCTCCCTTGGCGCGCTCCTCGCCATGCTTGTCGCACTTGGGCTGTTTCGAAGTCTGAGCGTGACCCTCGTTGTCGCTGCGGGCCCTGGGCTGGCAGTTCTCTGGACCCTGGGCCTTATGGGGTGGATTGGATTGAAGATTGATGGAATCAGCATTCCGCTACCAGCAATCGTATTCGTCGTCGCCTTTGCCAACGCCGTTCATATCATGATTGAGATTCGCCGCACGAGAGATTGCTCGCGCTCCGAGGCAGCACGGCGGGCAATCAGCCTCCTCGCTACTGCATGCGTTCTTACAGCTCTCACCACAACGATTGGCTTTGCCTCTTTGACGCTCGCG
>DFWB01000176.1:6461-12063 GCA_002380675.1 Akkermansiaceae bacterium UBA4145 | reverse complement strand
GCCCAGAGCTCCTTGGAACTCCATTCTGTGTTCACCTTGACGCCGGGAGTCCCTGCCTTTCCAAAGCCTGCGAGCCCCCTTTTCCACTTCTCATTTTCAGCACGGAAATTGACCGCCGACCAGTTTGCCGAGGGCTTGCGGGTAGTGTAATACCACTTCCCGGGACTCGTCTCGCGACCATCACCTAGCAAGACCAGAAATTCATCCCCAGAGCTACTGAGTCTTCCCTTGAGGCTCGGGAATGCCTTGATCAACTGCTGCCCGATCTTTTTCTCGGCACTGGCTAGCTCCTCCTTGACCCTCTCGCCTTCCGCATCGTGCTTTTCCAGAGAGGCCTGATAGCCGGCATCTTCTTCACCGCCACCAACATTTTCGATATTCGCTCCACCCTTCCCCGGCTGTTTTACACCGCGGAAAAAAGCCATAAAGCTGTAGTAATCCTCCTGAGAAATGGGATCTCCCTTGTGGTCGTGACACCGCGCGCACCCCACTGTCATACCCAGCACCCCCTCGGTGGTAATCCGCAGGTCATCATCCAGATTATCAAACAAGTGCAAGAGCCGATCCGCAGGTTCATCATCCCACTGCATGAGGCGATGATATCCTGTCGCGATCATGGACTGCGACGTCGGCTTTTCGAGCTCATCACCTGCCAGCTGCTCCAGAAGAAATTGATCATAGGGGAGATCAGCGTTCAGCGCATCGATCACATAGTCCCGGTAACGCCAGATATGTGGTTTATCTGAGTCCCGCTCAAAACCGTTAGACTCAGCGTATCGAACAATATCTAGCCAGTGCCGCGCCCACTTTTCTCCATAGTGCGGCGAGGCCAGAAGCCGGTCGATGACCTTTTCCCACGCCTCGGGAGAAGAATCCTTTTCGAAGGCCTCCACCTCCTCAAGAGTGGGAGGCAACCCCGTGATGTCGAAACTTGCCCGCCGGATCAACTCTCGTCTCGACGCTGGGCCATTAGGCTTGAGCCCATTGGCCTCTAAGCGATCAACAAGGAAAGCGTCGATTGGGCTACGGCTCCACGCCGGATCCTTCACCTCCGGCACACTGGGCCGACGAAGCGGCTTATAGGACCAGAATGCCTTCGTGGTGGCATTCACCTTGGTGATATCATCCTCGGCGGTCAAAAAGGTTGGGAACAGAGAAAGTCCCAACAGGATTGGCAGAGCGGTCTTCATGCAGTGATCGAGAGATAACAGCGTAAGCTGGTTTTTTTTGACAGCGCGTCCAGAAGACGACGAGGGCTGTTTAAATAGGCCCTCACCCATTATCTGGCTCACACAAGCGAAATTAGGGCAAAATTCGGCATCTACATACAGAAAAAACGTGCCACGACGGTGTGACTACCCCCCAAGGCGCAATTCCTTGAAGAAGAACAGATGCGAACTCATTCCTCTAATCATTAGATAGTTATGCATTATCCGACTTGCGAGTTCACCGCGCTCTGCGACACATCCGCTCTTCTCACAGGCCCAGCCACACTCGCCCAAATGCTATTGTCACCGGAATCGTGATAATCGCGACGATCGAGGTGGTAATCACCACATGCATCGCAGCAGCTGCATTCGCACCGTAGTGCCGCGCATATACGATCGGCGCCACCGCACTCGGCATGGCGGCCTGGACAAGAAGAACTTGCTTAAATTCCACAACAACGGGCAGGAATTTCGCGATCGATAGAATCACCATCGGCATCACAATCATCCTCACAAGGATGCTCCCGACTCCGATCCGGAGCGAATACCGTTCTTTCCCCAAGACATCTGATATCACCGTGCCGATCAGCAATAACCCCACAGGGAACGCCGCCAGTCCCAGCCAGTGAAGTAGATTGAGAAAAATCTCGAACGCAAATTGGGTCACCTTGGAGTGCTCAACGAGGGTATCAACCCGGGCAAGGACCATCAGTAGTCCAATAACAACTGCCACCATGGGACCGGATATGAACTCCCGGGGCGACTTCATGGGCTTCCCCCGCAGGATAAACATTCCCAGCGTCCAGATTCCCAGTTCTACCCCGAGACTGTGAGTGAAAAGAACACCCAGAACGGCGGCTTCATTTTCCGGAAAAAAAACCATGAGTAAGGGAATTGCAACGTAGCCGTAATTCTGGACTCCGGCAGTAAGAGTAAAACTACGCCATCCCGTACCCTTTCTGAGGCCGATGGCGCGACCTATAAGAAGGGCAACCATCAAACCGATCACGATCACCGCAAATCCCACAATGATTGCCCACGCAACTACCGAGAAATCCCTTAACAACTCCGCCCGGAGAACCTTGTCGAGAATCAGTGCCGGATAAAGCACGTGTATCACCAGCTTGGTTAGCCCATCATCCATCTGCGGGCCCAGCACCCGCGCCCGCCGCAATCCTCCGCCAACGACCATGAGGCAATAGATCGGAACGACTGCGACAAGGATCTGTGGGATTCCTTCCACGGACTGGAGAGTAGCCTTTCGGCCCCACAAACTCAAAGCCCTTAGCGTAAATCTGCCAACATTCCTACTTCCGAACCCTCATAGCATCTTCTTCCAACAAAATCTTCGAACCTCTTACAGAGTGGTCCTCAAGTTCTTTCGTAGAAAATCGAGTGCTCAGAATAAACGGAGCCTCCCCCTTGATCCAATGTCCATAAGTTGTCACGACAATGGACCCGTTATCATCCGGAAGGACTTCCACCCCGGGATATGTGGTGTCATGGCCGACCTTGTTATCAAGAAGGCGGAGGAGGTACTGTCCAGGGTTACCTTTTACAAGATCGTCGTAGAGGCCAACCCATGCCACGCAGTCGCCATCGGCAGGTGAAATGACGTTACCCTCAGCATAACGCCCCCTGAATACTATGATCAATCGCCCATCGGCAGCGTAGCGGCAAGTATGACGATCCCCGGTAAGAGTGATGGGGAGCTCTCTTGGCCTGCTCCAAGTAGAGCCCTCATCGTCCGAAAACATAATATGGGAGTTTTTTCTTCTCGCGTTCTCTCTCAACAACATCGCGATTTGGCTACCATCAGGAGATCGCACCAGACCAGGTTCGCAAAGATGAACCGAGGCATCCCTCTGCAGAACCTCGGGAGAGGACCAGCTCAATCCCCCGTCCCTAGTCAGGGTCCGGTAGAGGGAAAACTCAACCGGTTTGGCCAGCTTTCCCCGGTCCGAATAAAAACGCCCATCATCATGGAAAACGCACATGTAGTGCCCTTGCCCGGTTCTCATCTTAAGATGACTTCCCATCACGACAATCCCTCCCCAGTTTCCGGCTTTTTTCAGTTCACTCCAGCTCCTCCCTTCATCCTCGCTAATCGCATTCCGAGCGGGATATAAGCCTGACCAGAGGATAATGCGCCTCTTGCCGTCCGGGCCCTGCATGCGATGAAGGGTTGGCACCTCCCGTGACGTGGCCCACGACGCTGGAGTCGGCTGCCGCTCCCCCCACGTGCGCCCCCCATCAGGACTTTTCTTGTAGACGATAGCACCCCGTCCATGCCCTTTGGGATACACCGCAAGAATGGTTTTCCCGTCATCCAGTAGACAGGTAGAAACATGTCCCAGGTACTGATCCTTTTCCCGGTCCACCACAGTTATCCGCTTTTGATCAGTACTGAAGTCAATAAAGCTAACCTCCGGGGCCGCACATGCCGATCCCCAACAAAGCAGGAGAAGGAAACAAGCTTTGAGCATACAGGAAAACTGACCCCTCTAAAAGGCATCGCAATCATATTCGACATGATCCCCACCCGGCGCTAGCTAGAGATATGCCGGAAGGAAAACCCTGCTGCACCCCTTCAAGAGATCACAGCGATCCCAATACCAAGAAATCATGCCTCCTCCGCTCACCGGACGCTGGTTCAGATAAAGGGATGACCATGGTCAAAAAAGGGATGTTCTCCATGGGCGCTGAAGGACCCGAATGTTGGAGCGGAGATGGGGAAGGACCGGTCCACCAAGTCAGTCTTGAGGACTATTTCATTGATCAAACCTCCGTTACCAATGAGTCATTTTCTACTTTTGTCGATGCGACCGGATACCAGTCTGAGGCGGAACGCTTTGGATGGTCTTTTGTTTTTCACAACCAGATCCCCAAGGCTCACCTCAAACGCCTCACCTTTGACCGGGCCTTTGGCGTCGAATGGTGGGCAAAGGTAGAGGGCGCCAGCTGGAAAAAACCGGGCGGACCTGGCACCAACATCCGGAAAATCATGAACCATCCGGTCGTCCATATCTCGTGGCATGATGCTGAGGCTTTCTGTCACTGGGCAGGAAAACGCCTTCCCACTGAGGCAGAATGGGAGTGTGCGGCACGCGGCGGGCAAGAGGGGTTAGCTTACCCGTGGGGCAATGAATTGACCCCAGCCAACAAGCACCGCTGCAACATCTGGCAGGGAGAATTTCCCAAAAAGGACCTTGGCGCTGATGGCTACCGCGGCACGGCCCCGGCGCGTTCATTTCCAGCCAACGATTTTGGCCTCTACAACATGGTGGGCAATACCTGGGATTGGGTTGCTGATTGGTTTGATCCCCACTATTACACCCAATCTCCGGTCAGAGAACCCGCAGGACCCGGGAGCGGGACCGAAAAGGTCATCCGTGGCGGATCGTTTCTTTGCCACGAGTCCTACTGCAATCGCTACCGCAACTCTGCTCGGAGCAAGGTCACTCCTGACTCAACGACCTGCCATCTTAGCTTCCGATGTGCCCTCAGCCCGGCTGAGGAGAGTGGTTGAAACCACTACCGCTAGCTGGGCACCTCAACCCACTGCCCCTCCCTGCTCGATTGCAGGCTGAGCTCAGCAAGCTGAACCCCTTTCGCCCCCTCACGCAAGGTCCAGGGAAAGGGTTCCTCTTCCACCACGTGCTTGAGAAACAATTCCCACTGACTCTTGAAGGCGTTTTCAAACTCCTCTTGGGGCTGCACTTCTTCCCAGTCCTCAAAAAAGTTAATCGGGCTCTCCACATCCGGATTCCAAACCGGTGTCGGAGTATTGGCCCGAGATTGAACAATGCACTTGCGGAGGCCTACCGTCGCGCTCCCCTCTGTGCCATCAACCTGCATGGTAAACAGTTCATCACGCCGCACCCGGACACACCACGAGGAGTTGAACTGACACACCACTCCAGTATCGGTTTGAAGGATCGCATAGGCGGAGTCGTCAGCTGTACACTGGTATGCCTGTCCCTGTTCATCGATCCTTTCTGGAATGTGCGTAGCTGCATGACTGAAAATGCGGGTTACTTTTCCAAACAGGTTATCGATTACATAGCGCCAGTGGCAGTGCATATCTATAATGATACCCCCTCCGTCTTCCTTCCGGTAGTTCCAGCTTGGTCGCTGCGCAGGACGCTCCGGATCGTGACCCGGATACACCCAGTATCCAAATTCTCCCCTCACCGAGAGGATCTTTCCAAAAAAGCCCTGATCTCGAAGAGATCGAAACTTCTGGATACCCGGAAGCCAGAGCTTGTCCTGGACGCTTCCGTTCTTTACTCCCGCCCTTTCTGCCTTCTCTGCAATAGCGAGCGCTTCTCCATAATCATTCGCAGTGGGTTTTTCGCAATAGATGTGTTTCCCCGCCTCAATCGCCCGCTCAA
>DFWB01000176.1:0-6229 GCA_002380675.1 Akkermansiaceae bacterium UBA4145 | reverse complement strand
CTCTGCCTTCTCGGCAATAGCGAGTGCTTCCCCATAAGCATTTGCAGTGGGCTTTTCGCAGTAGATGTGTTTTCCCGCCTCAATCGCCCGCTCAAGGAAGCTCACCCTGTAAGGAGTTCCTGAGGCATCGAAAAAGATAGAGTAGGTCTCGTTGCTAAGGACCGCATCTAGATCTGTCGTATAGTTATCTACCCCATAACGCTCAGCCAGATTCTGTAATTTGGCCTCGTTGCGTCCGGTCAACACCACTTCCGGAATGATTCTCTTATCCCCGCACACTACGCCTCCCTGCTCTCTGATGGCCAAGATCGACCGCACGAGATGTTGGTTGGTCCCCATGCGCCCGGTGACGCCGTTCATAATAATCCCGATTCGATGCTCGTTCATGGTATTCAGATTTTGGGCGGAAGCCTCCCCTGAGGTCCACTGAGTTGCCGCTGAAAAGGTGGGCCGGGTTGACACCAAGTCAAACCCTCCCCTTCTCTAAGTCAATTATTTGACACGATATACCTTGTCATAGGATTCAAGGATCCGATCCAGAAATTTATCCTGGTCCTCGTCCCACCATCTGCGTGAAAAGATCTCGACTTCACGACGGCCATCAAATCCGGCCTCTCGTATCCAATGGTCAATTTCCCCGAGAGCAATACAACCTTCTCCCATGATCCCTCGATCGAGGAGAATGTCCTCCTGATCAGGCTTGAAATCACAAATATGGTAGGCATCCAGCCAGCCATTGTCCGCACAGCGCTGCAGCTGCTCCCGCAGGTCCACCTCCCAGAATACGTGATAGACGTCGACCGCCACTCCGACATTGGGCAACGATAACTCCTCCGCAAGGGTATTGGCATCACGCAGGGAACAGATACCGGAACGATCGCCAGCATAAACAGGGTGCAAAGGCTCGATCGCGAGTCGAATTCCCATCCGTTGCGCCTCTTCCGCTATCGCTCCGATTCCATCGCGGATCTGCTCGTAATTCTGTCTGGCAGTCTGACCCGGAGTAGCACCGCAAACGAGCACGACCTGAGGAAGGCCAAGCGCCTCCGCCTCCATCAGGCATTCACGGTTTTTTTCAATTGCTACACGCCTTTCCTCGGCTGACGAACCGGTAAAAAAACCACCACGCACTAAGGCGAGTCCTTCCAGTCCCGCATCGCGAATGTGCTGCCTGACCGAGCAGAGATCTTCCCCTTCCAATGTTTCTCGCCAAACCGAAATACCCCCGATTCCGCGACGAGCGTAACCCTCGATACACTCAGACATCGACCACGGACGAGTCGTGAACGTGTGAATAGCCAGTTCAGGATAAGACATGAGAAGAGATAAAAACTACCAGGCCGTTGAGCATCACAGGAAACCTTGGATTTCCCAATCCAAGATTCATCAACCTTTGAGCTCGTAGCCGAGGCGCAAGGCACAATCCCGCATAATCTCCGCTTCCCAATCAGGACGCCGCGGGCAACTGGGATGTGGCTCACTGCTGGGAATCCGGTCGAGAAGATGCTGAAAGACCGCACAACTGTGCTTGTATGCCGGGACAGGAGCACGAAACCCAGCGTTACCAAGGTATTGGAGAGCGTCTGCCAGCTCATAATACTCGGAGTTCTCTTCCTCCCAAAGGCGGTCTCGCTCCGCAAACTTCTCGGGACAGAAAGCCGCCAACCCGAGCAGGTAGTCTGAGCCATACTCAATCATATCGATCCCTAAATCGTTTCCAGTGTAAATCCGGAACTCTGGTCGCAACTCGTCCCGCAGAGCCAGTCGATTCATTTCCTCAGCCCGGCTCAGGGAACTATGCTTGATTCCAATGAGGCTGGGGATCCCCATGAGCCCCCGGATCGTCTCCTCCTGATAGATCATTCCAAACGGGGCGAAGACCTGTCCGAGTTCGAACCCAATCACTTTCGGATAGGGCTCACAGATGGAAGCATAGAGATCAATAATTCGCTGCGGCTCCCAGTCATGGAAACGGGTGGTCTGGAAAATCACCGGGGTCCCCCCGTAGGAGGCGATTTCATCCATTTCTCTTCGATAGAGCTCCTCTAACTCACCTTCTCTTCCCTCTACAAAAGCGCCGGCCGCAAAATCCTGTCCATCTCCAAGAGTAGCAATAGTCCATTTCAGCACCTCCGTCCTTTCGCTGGGCGCGATATAGTTTGCATATCCTGTATCCATGTTCACTGCACACCCGAGGCCAGCCTCAGCGGTCCGCTCTATGGCCTCACGAAAGGCCTTTCCCGCGATTTCGCCATTGTCGTCAAACGGTAGCAGGCAGGCCGCTAACCCCTCCACATGGCGCCCCGGGCGCTTCTTCTCCAAGTAATCCGGAACCTTCATAAAGATTTGATGATTCCCGACATGATAATCCGCAATCCCAAAAAAGCGCGGCCCTAAATTTACTGGTAGCCGACTCCACTCTTTCGCCTGTCCCGCGGCTCCTCCCTGTCAGGACGAAGTTATCCACAATTTGCAGCTCCATAAAGTTTTTGAATTCATCCCAACGAGTAGACCTATCACCTTGAGGTGGAACTCTTTCATCAAGAAACCATGATGCATCCTCCAGGTCTCATTCTGCTGACCGCTGTCACACTGCTGATCCCAGTTGCCTACGCGCAACAGCTTCGCCATCCAACCGCGCGCCCAAATATTCTGTGGCTGGTTGCGGACGATATGAACTGGGATTCCCCGGGTTGCTTTGGAGGCGTAGCCGAGGGAGTCACACCTAACATAGATCGACTCGCTGAGGAAGGTATCCAGTTCTGGCACGGCTATGCCAACATTGCCATCTGCACACCCTCTCGCAGCGTGATGCTGACCGGCCTCTATCCTCAGAACAATGGAGCAGAGGGATTTCAGCGCATCCGTCCCGGAACTTCCAATCTTCCTTCTCTCCTGAACGCAGCTGGCTTTCTCTGTGGAACTATCGGAAAGCCCCTCAACCAACAGGAGCTTTTCAGGTGGTCGACAACATACACGTGGCAGGGTAAGGGCGACGAGAACCTCTGGGGGCGAGATCCCGCGATCTATCGGCGCTTCGCTCGGGACTTTTTCGCGAATGCGAAATCAGCGCGCCAACCCTTCTTCCTGATGGCAAACACCCATGACCCTCATGACCCCTTTGCTGTCCCCGGACCTGACGGTCGTCACCCGGGCAATCCTCACTACGAGCGGGCGGAGTCGTCGCAAAGCTACGACCCTTCTGAAGTTAGGGTCAGCGCGGGGCTGCCCGATGTAACAGAGATCCGCAAACATCTGGCTCGCTATGCGGGATCCGTACGCCGGACAGACGACATGGTAGGCGCGGTCCTGCAGGAGCTGGATCGTGCCGGACTCGCGGACAACACAATTGTACTGTTCCTGTCCGACCACGGGATGGCTTTTCCGGGGGTAAAAGCAAACTGCTATCCCGACAGCACTCGCTCGCCATGGATTATCCGATGGCCCGGGGTAGTTGCCGCCGGACAGGACGACAGGCACCACATGCTCTCCTGCGTAGACCTTCAGCCGACCTTCCTCGACGCCGTAAAATTACCCCCTGCTCCCCAAGCTGACGGGCGCTCCTTTCTCTCAATCCTTCAGGGTGGCCAACAACCAAACCGGGACTACGTCTTTACACAGTTCTTCCATATCCACGGCAGAGACGCGTTCCCAATGAGAGGAATTATCTCACGCGACTGGGCCTACCTTTTTAATCCATGGGCTGATGGCACTCGAAATTTCCCGAGGCAATGGAACGGATTTGACGTGCTTCGCAAGATAGCCCGAACGCGACCGCCCATGGAACGTCGTGTCCATCACCTCTCCTTCCGGACAGTCGAGGAGTTCTATAATCTTCGTGAAGACCCCCACTGTCTATCCAACCTGCTGGCGGCAGAAGCCTCATCCCTTCGGAGTCCAATCCCGGTCAGCAAGTTCCGAGAGCATCTCAGGAACTTGATGCTGCATCTTTCGGACCCCGCCCTGCCTGCCTTCGATGACCGTCATGATCCTCAAGCCCTTCAACTCTTCATGAAAAGCTACACGGACCGTGCCACCCGGGAGATCGAGGAACTGCGAACCTACGAACAGGCCAAAGGATACCGATTCTAGCAGAGGTCAGTCCCGAACCCCAAAACCCTCACGTCGTCGCCGGTCATCCTCCGCTCTCTTGCGCTCTCGCTCCGCAGCCTGCTCGGCCTTTCGCTCCTGTAATTCCCGGGCTGCCCGTTGAAACGGCGATTCCCCTGGCCTCGAAGCTGGCGCTACCCGTCTTTCATTGTTCCCGGCAATCGGAGGCCCCGGAGCCGGCCGGGCCTCCCCTTTGGTCAGAAATTCACTGGGTCTGAGAGATCCGGTCGTAAAGCGCAGCTCATCAACGACCACTGCTGAGCCACCAACCGCTATTCGAAAGTGCTGCCCACTCGCCGGCCTCAATTCTTCGAGGGGCAGCAGCGCGGATGCAACGAGCTTGTTGTCCAGAAAAATGCCCATACTCCCGTGGGTCTCCGAAGACCGGGGATTCCAGACCGCAGCAAGGTGGTGTGGAAGCCCATCGTAAATAGGTACATTCTCGGCAACTGCCTGCATTTTCTCTGATCCTGTATCGTAGATGAACGCCAGAAACCCTTTTCCGCTCTTCCCCGGACTGAGGGCGAGTCGCCAACCTGCCTGCCCCTTGTCATTTGTCGTAGGAACTGTCCCTCCCAAAGTTCCAGCCGTCAGCCGTCCCGGCTTGAACCAGCCCTCGTAGGTAAAAGGGGTGTCTCCTTTCATCTCAAAGCTTCCCGCCCCTTCCTTGCTTTCAGCAAGGTGGGATACCTGTGCCGCAACCACATTTCTCTTTCTCGTCATGGGAACGGGATCGGGGGCAAGGGGCTTGGCAGGCTTCCAACGGGCAAAGGATCCTAAAGGACGGGTTCCGATGTAGTCTCCAAAGACTCCTTTCCCCAGCTTGCTCTTGTCGAAACCCCAATAGGCAATCGACCTCGGAGGCGCCATGATTGGAGTGTCAAATCGTCCTAGGCGATACAACACACAACGCTCCTCGGCGGTAAAGCCGCGCGCCCATATGGCGGCTTCATCGATACAAAAGTCCGCATTCTTACTGCCCACCTGAACCGCCGCCCCCTCGGCCGCAGAAGGACTCGCTAGCCCCGGGACAACCTTGGATTGCACCCTGTGATCCAACCAGATCGATGTTTCCCCATTAACCCGCTCGACGAGGATATGATGCCAGAGCAAATCCTGTGGAAACCCAAGAGTAGCTGGAGCGCCCTCTCCTACCGCTGCCTCGATCCTGTCATCGACTACCCGCACTTCGCCAACACTGTCAAAAGAGAGAAGAGTCGCATCAGTCAGTTTCTTGATTCCAGCAGGAGCACCTGGCTCGGGAGGAGTCTGCAGGGCTGTATCGGGCCGCTTCAGCCAGAAAGCGATAGTGACATCCTTAACCTCGGAGAGAGGCTTCACCGGTGAGCGCATGGCTTCGCTACCGTTTTCCTCCACGAGCCGACAGGCCATACCTATCCTCCCGAGGATTCCCGGACTTCCACTGGTAGCATCCAAATCACGCTCTCCCCCGGAAAGATCACGGATCCGGAACTCGGTGGAATCCTCATCAAACGGCGCATAGTAAATGAGGCTACGAGTGAGAGGCCGAAGGGATGCCACATTGGCGGGCTCCGGAGGAATGGGCGCCTTCCCCTGCGGTAAAGCCGTCTCCGCAACTTCCTGCTCCGGCGTATCCTTTGGCTCTGGCTCACCGGCAGGCTCGGGTAGATCGGCTGACTCTGGTTCATCGGTTAGCTCCGGGGCTGGAGGGCCCGGGGTCTCGGAGGGGTCATTCGCTGCAATGCCCTCTGGAGAACGATCTGGACCATCATTCACCGGCTCTGAGTCGAGTTCCGGGAGATCGACGGATTCAACTGGTTGCTTTGCTACCTCAATACCTGTTTGGGGCAGAACCAGTGGTTGGAAATTCCCTCTAGGATCCGATTGCGGCAATGCCCTGTCAGCAGATGCCGTCTCCGAAGCAGATGCCGTCTCACTGCCTCCCTGAGGGAACTGCGCCTCCTGTCTTTTCCTGATTTCCTTGAATACAAAAACTCCTACGCCTGCGGCCAATGCGACTACAGAGACCAACGCCATCCATGCCAGCACGCCCCGGCTACGACGAGCGGGAGGGTTCACCGACGGTTGGAACAAGGGCTCCACCACCGTTTCTACCGAGGCCAGAGCCACTACCGCA
>DFWB01000016.1 GCA_002380675.1 Akkermansiaceae bacterium UBA4145 | reverse complement strand
GATTATGATGGGAATGGGAAGATCTCATTCGAGGAGGCGCACGCTTACGCCATTCTAACTTCCCGCAATATCGATATTCCGGTTAAGACGAGCGGAGCGTTCCTGCGGGTCCACAGTCGCCTTCATTCCGAGAAGGAAGAAGAGGAGGGCCTGCTGGGTCTGGAAACCCCTTATTCAGTTATTCTGGAGCGAGCTGGCAAAGTAGACCGAGCAGTCCTGGAAGGGCTCTCCATGCGTCTCAATCTGAAAGGGGAAAATCGCGGAACACAGGCGCGGGACGGAGTGTCAGCTTTAGCCAAAAAAATCCGGAAGGTGGAAGAGGAGAAAAAAGCGCATAAAAAGAAGTTCGATTCGGCGCGGGGAGTGCTTTCGAGAGATATCCGAAACCGTTGGCCGGATCTCGAGAACAGGTATAGTCCGGGAGCGATACGCCTCCTCAGTAGAGAGAAGAGGCAAAGCCAATTCGTGTCAGCGGTTGAGGAGCACCCAAGGTTTGAGGAGTGGTCAAAGTTGAGGGCAGAGCGCTCCAAACTTAGCGATCGCGACCTTCAGCTCTCCAAGGAGTATGCCAGTTGGCGGAGGTTCCTGCGGGCGTTTGAAAATGTGGCTTACGCGGCCAATCTTCCCGTCATTTGTGGGGAGGCTGTGGTGGGGACCTATATGGGGGTCCTCGCGGCGGAGCAGGAGGGGTTTTCCAGCAATTAGGGAGAGACACTTCCTTCGATCGCTTTGACAGTGTGGCATGGCGATTCTCTCCGAGGCCAGGACTGAGGTTGAGTTGATCAGACGGAAGCGGTGGGAAACAACTCCTCGAGAATGCTGCTCCAGCTTCCGTTGCGCGAGGCACACCGGTAGTTTCTCAGGTGACTTGTGGCATTTTCGAGGAGCTGATTGCAGAAGTGGGGTTCGGATTCGGCTCGATGGAGGAGGCTGCTGAGTGCTTCCGTATCGCCAAAGGGGAAAAGCCCCGGATAGTCCTCTCCCAGTAGGCTGGTGGAGGCATCGTTACGGGAGGCCACTATCGGGATTTGTGCGGTGGCAGCCTCGTTCATGGCGCATCCTCCCCCTTCCTGCAAGGAGGTGAGAGCGAAGAGGTTGCTGGAAGCGATCAGTCGGAAGGCCTCCTCTGTTTCGAGGGACCCAAGCCACTTGTAGCGCGGGTTTTCTGCCTCCTCGCGCTCGACCTCAGCAGCAAATTGTTCCTCCAGGATGGATCCGGCGTGGAGAACACGAATTCTTGAAGTAGGAGGGAGGAGCCTGGAGGCCCGGGCAGTGCGCATAGGGTCTTTCACCGCTCGAAGGTGGCCGACTACACATACCGAAAAGTCGTTGCCACTCTGTTGATTGCTTCCCCTCAGGGCAGGATGGTGGGTGGCAGAGAGGGGGATAACACGAGCCTTGGTCTGGTGATGTTCAGGGAGATGAGCGAGCGCTTTGTCCTGATAAACCACGATACGGTCAGCCATCTGGAGAGAGGAAAGAGAGTTTGGCGAGAGGCTGGGGTAGAGGTCAGTTCCCGTGAGGGCTACGACTACCGGAGTTTGGCCGAGGTTATGACACTGTGCCACGGCATGGTGGCTCTTCTCTGCATTGAGGGCGACCAGGAGATCAACATTTTTGCTCTCCCATTCAGAGGCAATCCGGACTTCGTGGCCAAGGGCCGAGAGTTCAGCGGCCCAGCGCATCGCACTACTGGTATTCCCGTTGTTCAGGGAGCCGGGAGACACGATAAGAATGTTCAAGACCCGCAACCTTAAGGCCATCCATGGGAGACGCAATCATGGAGGCGGGGTTCCCCGGGATGATCTCTCTTGTGCGGCGCCTGTGAGCCCATCTGTAAGAGAGTCATGATGAGGGGTAGTGCAAGCCTGCCAGAGTGTCTCAACCAGTTTTTCATCGAATTGGAGCAGTCATATCCTGAGGCAATATTGACGAGGGATTCAGAATTGGTTTTGGTGGGCCATCATGAAATTTGAGTATCTACGATTCCTTTTCCTGGGGATTATCCTGACTACTCCTCTCTGCGGGACGGAAGGGCTGCAGGTGACCGAGACAGAGAAGGCAATTACGATAACACGTGGGGATGTGATGGTTCTGACCTATCACAAGGCGGAGGTGCCTCCTCCCGAGAAGGCAGACCCCATTTATAAGAGGAGTGGATTCATTCACCCTCTATGCGCTCCTAATGGGGAGCCGGTAACTGGTATTCATCCTGCGGATCATTACCATCACCTCGGGCTCTGGCATGCCTGGGTGAAGACAAAGCATGGCAAGGACACTCCAGATTTCTGGAACCTGAGAGGCCGGACGGGGCGGGTTCGTTATGTGAAGACGATCATTCTCCATGAGGGTTCGGACAGGGATTCCTCGGTTGGATTCGTGGTGGAGCAGGAGCAGGTGGCCTACAAGGGACAGGGCAAGACTGAGACCGTTGTTCTCAAGGAGCAGTTCGGGATCCGGGTGGAGTATGTGGATGGAGAGAACCGGGTGGAATATCGTATCAAGCAGACCAACGTGAGCAGCGAGAGCCTGATACTTCCTGCCTATCGCTACGGAGGTGGCCTCGCCTATCGGGCACCGCACCATTGGGACCGCACCAACAGTGATTATCTCACCTCCGAGGGGCTGGACCGCACCAATAGTCATGCCACCCGGGCCAGGTGGGTGGCAATGTGGGGGCCGACAGCGAAGGGACTTTCCACCTTCACGGTCCTGATACATCCGGAGAACCGAGACTTCCCCCAGCGTCTGAGAACCTGGCCTCCGAGCAGTCACAACGGAGCGATTTTTTTCAATGTTGTTCCAGCCCAGGAAAAGGCGTGGGAGATCAAGCCTGGGGAACAGATTTCAGAATCTTATCTTCTTACTGTCGGGGATGGAAAGCCGGACAAGGGCCAGATCGAGAAGGCCTGGAAGGCTTGGGCTGGTGATGCCCTGAGGGCCCTCGAGTCGCTGAAATAATTCCTGTAGCCTTGATTTCTGTTTATTCGACGAGTCGATATGAAGTCCCTCCTTTTTCTACTCAGCCTTACGGTATTGACAGTGGAGCTCGGAGCAGCTCGCCCCAACATCCTGCTTATTCTCACTGATGACCACCGTTGGGATGCCCTGAGCGCTAAGGGGCATCCCTTCCTCGAGACCCCTAATCTCGACCGGCTGCTCCAGGAGGGGGTAGATTTCACAAACGCCTTCGTCACGACTTCACTCTGCTCTCCCAGCCGGGCTTCCATTATCACTGGACGCTATGCGCACAACCATGGGGTGGTAGACAACTATCACCCAGTCCGTGACGATCTGGTCTTCTTCCCGGAGTTGCTGCAGAAGGTGGGGTATGAAACGGCCTTTGTGGGGAAGTGGCACATGGGAGATACTGATGAGAAACAGCGGGGATTTGATCACTGGGTAAGTTTCAAGGGGCAGGGTGTATACTGGCCATTCGACGAGGGCCTTAAGGTAAAGGGGCGTTATGTGCCCCAGGCCAACCGGACCGGTTTCAATGTGAATGGAACTCGGGTGGCGCAGAAGGGCTACATTACCGACGAGCTCACGGACTATGCCTTGGAGTGGATGCGGCCGCGTATTGAGACGGGAGGAGATAAACCGGAAAATCGCAAACCTTGGTTTCTCTACGTGTCACATAAGGCAGTGCACGCCGACTTCCTTCCTCCCAATCGCCATGCGTTCAAATACGAGAAGGAGCCTTTCCAGCCTCCGGCCACGTGGGCGGACAAGCCAGAGGCCTTTCGAGATGTGCCCCGCTGGGTGCAGAACCAGCGCAACTCGCGCCATGGTGTCGAATTTGCCTATTACATGAATCTCGATCTTGAGAAATACTACAAACGGTATTGTGAGACGATTGTTGCGGTAGACGAAAGTGTCGGCAGGCTGGTGGAAGCGATGAACGCTAAGGGGGCGCTGGAGAATACCCTTGTTATTTATATGGGTGATAATGGGTTTCTCTTCGGAGAGCATGGCCTGATCGACAAGCGCTGCGCCTACGAGGAGTCGATGCGTATTCCCATGATTGCTCGCTGGCCCGGAGGGCTCAAATCCGGGGCGAAAGTGCAGCAAATGGTGGCCAATATCGATGTGGCTCCAACGCTTCTGGCAGCGGCCGGGAGCTCTATTCCTGACTCAATGGATGGGAGAAACTTTCTTCCTCTTGCGGCTCGGGCTCCTTCCGGAGAGAAGGTGGAATGGCGCCGGGAACTACTCTATGAGTATTACTGGGAACGAAATTATCCGCAAACACCCACGGTGCATGCCCTCCGGGGAGATCGCTTCAAGTATATCCGTTACCATGGGGTCTGGGATATTGATGAACTCTATGACCTCGAAAGTGACCCTCGTGAGCAGAAGAATCTGATTAATGATCCGGCCTACAAGGGACAAGTGGAAGAGATGAACAAGAGGCTCTTTGCTCAGCTTGAGGATACCTCAGGAATGTCGATCCCTCTCCTGGGGGATCGAGGAAGGCAGTTCTACCATCGTAAGATCGATGGAGGGAACGGCGCTCCTTTTCCCAGCTGGTTCTACCGACCGGCGGGAACCGATGGGAAGTAGCCCGAGAGGGGTCAGGCCTTCGGCCTCTAATCCGAGAGGCGTCTGATGATCTCATCCACGTCGTAGACGCTTCCTCCCCATGACCCTCCTGAGGCATTCTGGAGGGCCGCCCAGAGCCTGGTATCATCGGGAAGCCGGGGGTCAGGAGCAAGGTTGGGATGAATTTCTCGACTGAGGAATTCCCCTTGGTCACCCATATAATCGGCCGTGCCAACCAGCTTCCGGGTATCGATATAGATCCGGATGGGATCTCCGTCCCGCAATTTGCCGAGTGGTCCTCCGGCGAGTGCTTCGGGGGAGGCATGACCAAGACATGGACCGGTGGAGACTCCCGAGAAGCGTCCATCCGTGAGGACCGCAACGTTTTTTCCAATGGAGGCATACCTCAGAGTTGAAGTCACCTGATAGGTTTCGGGCATGCCGGCTCCCAGCGGGCCTAAGCCCGCGAGAATCAGAACGTCTCCTTCCTTCACCCGGTCTTCCCCTGTGGACTTGAGGGCGGTGATGGCGGCTTCCTCAGAGACGAAGACCCGGGCTGGGCCCTCGTGGAGGAAGACCCCTTCTTCATCCAGAAGTTCAGGAGCAATAGCAGTACTCTTGACCACGGCACCATCGGGAACGAGGTTGCCCTGAACAAAGGTCACGGTACTGGGAAAGGCTTCGCTGGGAGCCTTGATCACATCCCCGGAGTCAATGCCGTCCAGAGTCATGAGCTTCTCCTTGTAGACCTGGCGTCGCTCGGATTGTTCCCACCATTCCAGATTTTCACCCAGAGTTCTTCCCGAGACGGTTGGGGCCTCAAGTTTCAGGAGGTCATGATCCCTGAGGTGGAGCATCACCTCGGGAACTCCACCAGCGAGGAAAACCTGTACGGTCGCGTAGCCGTGAGGGCCATTTGGCAGGGCGTC
>DFWB01000332.1 GCA_002380675.1 Akkermansiaceae bacterium UBA4145 | reverse complement strand
CTGATCGAAGAGGGCCCAGAACATGGCAACAAAGAGGAAGAGGACCGAGAGTTTTGCCATGGCCTTGAGCCCCACCGGGCTGAAGGTCTCCCTCAGGAATGCCTTGCCTCCTGGTGGAACGTGGATGAATCGATCGCGCCCCATCCAGAATACGACAGTCGCGAGGACCATGAGCACCCCGGGAACACCGAAGGCAAGGTGCGGGCCATACCATTCCAGTAACCACGGAGTCAGCATCGTGGAAAGGAAGGCGCCAAGGTTGATGGACCAGTAAAAGTAGTTGAAGATCCGGGTTACCAGGTGGCTGTTGGATTTTCCGAACTGGTCTCCGACATGAGCCGAGACGCAGGGCTTGATTCCACCTGAGCCAAGCGAAATCAGGACGAGTCCGGCAACAAACCAGATAGCGGCATCCCCCTGGATTCCCATCAGTGCGAGTGCGGCGTGGCCTGCGCAGTAGACAATGGAGAGACGGATAATGGTTTTATACTTCCCAAAGACTGCGTCTGAGATGAAGGCTCCGAGCAAAGGAGTGATATAAACTGCAAAAGTGAAGAGGTGTACCTTCTCAGTAGCTGAGGCCTCGCCCATCGCCTGGCCCGGGGTATCATTCATGAGCCAGAGATACTTCGTCATAAAGACCGCCAGAATGGTCTTCATTCCATAGAAGCTGAATCTCTCGGCGGCTTCGTTGCCGATTATATAGGGGATGCCTGAGGGCATCCCGGTCAGTTGAGGTTCCGGGGAGCTGCGGTATTTCGACATGAGGGATTCTACAGGAAGTGAGAGACACTCAGTTCACCGGACTCAAGGTTCGGGTGCAATCTGAATTGGGGCGACGGAGGAATTCGATGGGTAAGGGTTTACCAGCGAATGGCGGCAGAAGCCCAAGTCAGGCCCGCTCCGAAAGCCACAAGCACGATATGATCTCCCGGTCCGAATTTTCCTGCACGATGCGACTCATCGAGAGCAATGGCGCATGCTGCAGCGGAAGTATTGCCATACTTGTGCAGATTCACGAAGACTCTGTCTTCGGGGATTTCGATGCGTTTGGTGACCGCCTCAATGATGCGCAGGTTAGCTTGGTGTGGAATGAGGAGTTTTATGTCCTCGGGTCGAAGACCGGAGCGTTCGATAACAGAGTTTGCGGAGTCCCGCATACGAGTTACGGCCTGCTTGAATACATCGGTACCCACCATCGCAAGAGTGGAGAGACGCTGATCAGCATTTTCCAGCGTAATGGGGCAGGCGGACCCCCCACCGGGAATATTCAAGAGATCAGTTTGGCTGCCATCAGTACCGGTATCTGTGGCCAGAATTTGGCCCCCTCCCGGCTCCGCCTCCCTCAGCACGGCAGCGCCGGCCCCGTCCCCGAAAAGTACGCAGGTAGAACGGTCGTCCCAGTTCACAAATGCGGAGAGTTTCTCAGCACCAAGGATCAGTGCATTTTTACAGGTTCCCCCAGAGATCATTCGCTCCGCAAGTTTCATCGCGTAAAGGAATCCTGAGCAGGCCGCCGAGATGTCGAAAGCGACTGCCTTATGGGCTCCCAGATCATGCTGCACATAGCAGGCGGTTGCAGGTGTCAGCGTGTTAGGGGTAATGGTTGCGACAATGATGAGCTCTACTTCAGAGGGCTCGACCCCTGCCTGCTCAAGGGCTTTCCGAGATGCCTTGACCGCCATGTGTGAGGTAAACTCGTCCTCGGCAGCTATGCGCCTCTCCTTGATCCCGGTCCGGGTAGTGATCCACTCGTCAGAGGTCTCAACCATGATTTCCAGATCGGAATTGGTTAGAACTCTTTCAGGGACGTAACTCCCCGTGCCCGCGATTGCGACTGGGAGCTGCGAGGCCGATTCGCTCATGTGTGCTGAGTGAATGACAGCTTTGATGCTCGAGCAAGCCTCGCCTTCTCTAAAATTGGGTAGATGAGGCGCTCCCCTGTTTCAGAGGGAGTGATCGATCTAGTGAATGGCTTTCATGGCATTCACAATGTGTGGATTGAGATCCTGCTTGATGGCCTCAGTAGCGACCCTGATAGCATTTTGAATGGCCAGGGCAGAAGAGGATCCGTGAGCGATGATGCAAACCCCATTGACCCCGAGTAGCGGGCTTCCACCATAGGACTCGTAATTGAAACGGTCTTTGATGTCGCGAAAAGCGCCTTTCGCTAGTAAGGCCCCGGCCTGCCGAATCGGGTTGGAATTGAGGCCCTCACGAAGCCACTTGGACATGGCCTTTCCGGTAGCTCCGCAGGTCTTCAAGAGCACGTTACCCACGAAGCCATCACAGAGGCAGACATCGAGCTTGGTCATGAAGAGGTCATATCCCTCCACGTTGCCTGACCAGCTGAAGGGAGCCTTACCGGACTCTACATACTTGCGGATCAGGGCAGAGGTTTCTTTGGTAAACTCGTTTCCCTTTTCCTCCTCTGCGCCGTTGGACATGATTCCTACAACGGGAGTTTCGATTTGCAAAACGTGTTGGGCGTAAGCGCTCCCCATGATTGCATAGCCGAGAAGATGACTCGGTTTCGCGTCCGGATTGGCTCCGGCATCAAGGAGGTTGCATTGTCCGAACTCATTGGGGAGAGGTGAAGCGATCCCAGCGCGTTCCACTCCTTCGAGGTGACGGAGCTTCAGTGTGCATGCTGCTACCGCCGCGCCGGTATTTCCGGCGCTGACTACTGCGTCGGCCTGCCCCTCTTTTACCAGTTCAGTTGCGACCGCGATGGAGGACTGCTTTTTCCGTCTGACCGCATCAACTGCGGATTCGGACATTTCCACAACTTCTGGAGCATGAACGATTTCGAGTCTCGGATCGATCAGGTTTTGCTCACGGCAACCCTGCTGGAGCGTTCCCTTGTCACCGACGAGAAAGAGCCGCTCGATGGCGGGGTAGAGATCGAGAGCATCTCGCGCACCACCTATGGTTACATCGGGTGCCCGATCCCCTCCCATGGCATCGAGGGCGATTTTCATGAGAAAGCCCGGTGGGCCAAAAGTTCCGATGGAGGAGTTGAGGCCCCGGTGGGAGAGCCACCACGGCGATTACATCACGTCAACGTCAAGAACCTGACGCTCGCGGTAGAAGCCGCAGGACGGGCAGGCGATATGGCCTGGAACACGACTGCCACATTCGGGGCAGGTTTGAAGCAGAGGCTTCCGCCAGCGATTGGCACCCCTGCGCATGCGCTGTTTCATTTTCGACGTTCTGCGTTTTGGCACGGCCATGGCGATCTGGGGCAGTTAGGGTTACTTATCGGAGTTTTCCAGCTCGTCGAGGGCAGCCCATCGACTGTCCCCCTCCGTGGCGGGCGGGTGATCTACATCATCCGTGGTGGGCTTGTCCACCGCTAAATAGCGCGGGTTGATTTCACACTTTACCGGCTCGTCTCCCTCGTCACACCTGGGATATGCTGGAAAACTCAGGAGAATCTCCTCTCGCAAGGCCTCCGTGGCGTCAATCTCACCCCGAGTCCCTATTTCGAGGGCCATCGCAGCCTCGGGAAGGCTGATTGTCTTTCTGAAGGGCGTCAGGGTGCGCACGCACATGAACTCAAAAGGGGCCTTGAGACCGCCCTGTAGCAGAAGTTCATCGCCAAATCGTTGGACATGGAGCTTAAAAACAAGGGGCCCGAGTGGCTTAGCGTCATTTTGCGGGAGATCAAAAATGGCTGCGGAGAGTTCGTCCTCAAGAAGCTGACCGTCCTCGGGTAACAGGGCGAGATCAATGACGAGCCGTTCCATGGCGTTAATGTAGATTGAATATTGAGAATGGACGATTGAAATAAGGGCTGTGGAGCGCATTCCCCCCCATGTCCTGCTAGGAGCTTACTCTGAAGGGGTATTTCCAATGTCTGAGGATGGGGAAATCCTTTGGTTTTCTCCCCGGAAGCGGGGCCTGATTCCACTCGATGGGAGGTTTCACATTCCCCATGGGTTAAAGCGGGTGCTCAGGAAACAGCCCTTTGAGGTGAGGTGGAACTCCGCATTCCGGGAGGTGATTGAAGCATGCGGTGAAAGAAAAGAAACTTGGATCGATGAGGCAATTGTCGAGAGCTATGTCCAACTGTACGAGATAGGTTTTGCCCACTCGGTTGAATGTTGGGATGCCGACGGGCTGCAGGGTGGGCTCTACGGTGTTTCCCTGGGTCAGGCTTTTTTCGGCGAATCCATGTTTTCGCGTAAAACGGATGCCAGCAAGGTAGCCCTTGTCCATCTCGTTGAGTGGCTTCGTGAAGAGCAGTATCTCATCCTAGATACCCAGTGGATGACTGATCATCTGCGCCAGTTTGGCGGCGAGGAGGTCCCACGTGAGGAATACCTTACGATACTCCATGAGGCCCTTGAAGGAATTTACGAAGATCCGTCGTAGTGGACACGATGGAGGCAGTGGTCTGGTTGAGATCCTCGATGGCGGTGAAACCCCACTCCACTAGAACTGGGTGCATTCCAGCAGCCTTGGCTGTTTCAAAGTCGACAGTAGAGTCTCCGACGAATGCGACCTCTGAGGCCGGGATATTCATGGCGCGTGCGATAGAGAGAGCCCCGGCAGGATCGGGTTTGATGGGAACAGATTTCTTCTGACCGAGGATCCTTGTCCACGGCACCCACGAGAACATCCGTGTCATTATGTCCACGGTGTATCGGTGTGGTTTATTGGAGCAAACCGCCAGAGGCATTCCCTGGAGGTGTAGAGTCTCGAGTAACCTTCGTATTCCTGGATACAGGTGTGTGCCTGAGATGAGAGACTCTGAATAACAGGAGAGAAAGCTCTCATGAACCTCATCGACCAGAGAGTCGACTGGTTCTCCCCCAATACCCCGATGTACCAGCATCCGGCTTCCATTGCCTATGAACTGCTCTACCAGGTCAGGCGGGTGAGTTGACAGGTCGTGTTCCGCGAGGGCACGGTTCAGCGCCTCGGCAATACCGGGTAGAGAATTAACGAGAGTCCCGTCTAGATCAAAGATGGCTGCTCGCATCAGTAGCTAGAATATTGGGCGCCTACTGTGAAAGCAGAGCCACTAGTGCTTCGTCACTGAAAGCGGCTGGATCCTCAGCTGCCTGCGAAAGCATTTCCTCGTCGAGAAGAATGTCGAGGTGAGGGGTATCGAGTTCCTCTTGAAGAGGCAGGGGATCAACGCCTGCGCTTCCAGCAGAGGGTTCATCGCTGCTCAAAGTAATGAGGAGAGCGGCAACAAGAGAAGCCATTGACCCGGCGAGGAGAGGTCCGACCAGCGTCGGGCGCTTCCACCAGGAACGTTTCGCCTCACTGGCAAGACGGACTTTACGCATCACGTTCGAGACGAATAGCGGGTCGATCTCTGCCGTCTCAGTCCTGTCCAGCAGGTCCCATACGGGATCATTCTCCCATGAGCTCTTCTCATGCTGGGCATTCCTTGACATTGCGATACCGGATTTAACTCTCCTGCGCTGGGGAAGTTGCGAGGATTTAAGATGAATTCTGTAAAAAAATGGATGTGGGCTCCGGGGGTAAGAGCTCCTGCGGGAGACGCTGACTACTTATAGTCCTTAGCTAGTTGATCGCGCACCGTGAGAAGAAGTTTTTTGGTTGCGAGGATGCCTTCTTCCTCACTGATTTTACGGCCTTCATACTCAATACCAACGTGGCCCCGGTAGCCTGCGTCGAGCACGAGCTGCAGTGCCTTTACGTAGTCGGTCTTGGTCTCGTTTCCCTTCGCGTCGAAGTTGTGGCTCTTGGCGCTGACACCCTTGGCAAAGGGCATGAGCTCCTTGATTCCCACATATCGATCGTAGCCTCCGAAGTTGCCGAAGTCGGGCAGAGACCCGCAATTTGGCAGGCCGACGTCCTTGAGAACCTTGGAGAGCCACTTGCCATTTGAGGAGAGGCCTCCGTGGTTTTCTACGATCACGTTGATTCCGTGTGTCTGTCCGAATTCAGAGAGTTCCCGCAACCCCTTGGTGGTATTGGCAGCCTTCTCCTCGTCGGATTTCCCAACTCCGTGGGCGTTGACCCGGATGGAGTGGCATCCGAGGAACTTGGCGGCCTCGACCCATTTCTTATGGTTGTCGATCACTTTCTGGCGCCGTGACTCCTCTGCCTCCCCGAGGTGACCCTCTCCGTCAATCATGATGAGAAGGCTGCTTACTCCCAGGTCGTCACAGCGGGTTTTCAGTTCAGTAAGATATTTCTGATCCGTGGCCTTGTCCTTAAAGAACTGGTTCACGTATTCCACGGCGGTAATCCCAAATTTCTCCTTGGTGACCCGGGGAAAGTCGAGGTTGGTCATTTTCTTACTTCGAAGGGTCCGGTGGAGAGACCACTCTGCGAGCGAGAGATCAAAGAGAGGCTTGGACTTCTTGTGATGGTCGGCAGATGTTAGCTGCGGAAGAAGGAGTGCTCCGCCGGTGACAGCGCTTCGTTTCAGAAAAAGGCGTCTTGTGCTCATGGGGAGAAACTAGGCTGAGAGGTTCTTTTTGGGAAAGCTCCAAGTTTCTTTGTGCTCTAGGATAAAAAGGGGCGCCGGAGGTCTTTCGAGTCGGGAAGCGCAGGGAAAATGAGTGTGCTTTACTCCAATGGGAATCAAGTTGCGGTTGAGAAACCGGGGTAAAGTAGGATACGGCTCATCCATGAGCATTACAACGAAACGTGGTGATGATGGGGGAACAGACCTCATGTTTGGCAAACGAACTGCAAAGATGGGCAATAGGATTGAGGCCATCGGCTCGCTCGATGAGCTCAATGCGGCCCTTGGGTTGGTCCGGGCCGATGCGAATGCCTCCATGGCAAAATCGATCGATCTTCTACAGGGTTACCTTGTGGGACTGATGGGGGAGCTCGCCGTTCTTGCCGAGGATCTTGAAAAATATCGGAC
Organism: Akkermansiaceae bacterium UBA4145; assembly: GCA_002380675.1. Classification (GTDB taxonomy): domain Bacteria; phylum Verrucomicrobiota; class Verrucomicrobiia; order Verrucomicrobiales; family Akkermansiaceae; genus Roseibacillus_B. The sequence goes on along the minus strand of DFWB01000332.1, from coordinate 7,274 downwards.
CTCGGGGCACCCATCGATCACGGGGGATGAGGTGAAACTGCTCGAGAATCTGGCCCGGGAGATGGAGGAAAGTGGGATCGTATTTGACGGCTGGGCTCGCCCGGGTGCCAAGGGGAGCCGGACCGGTGCTCAACTTGATTTTGCTCGAACCGTATGCCGCAGAGCGGAGCGTCGGGTTCTCGCCCTTGCGGAGGAACTCCCAAATACGAACATGCTGCTTTTTCTCAATCGTCTTTCAGACCTGTTGTGGCTTTACGCGCGACATTGCGAAGCTGTTGATTAAGGGAGCCTCTTGAAATCATAAATAGGAATTTCAAATTCCTTGTAAACTTCTAACATGTTCTACCGATGAAGTTACCTGTTATCTTTCTACTTATGGCTTTGGGGGTCTCACTGGCTTCCGCGGCTCCGAAGGTTCGCTGGCCGCGTGATGTTGTTGAATGGGAAAAACTCAAGGAGGTGAAGGAATTGGCCCAGAAAGAGGAGAAGGGTTTCGCCTTTATCTTCATACCGACGGCATGGGACACGAAAGACTCTGGAGTGGCCCGGTCTGTCGATGCGACTAATGACGCTATTCGTGCTCTCAAGTCATTTTGCCTCGTGGTCAAGGGCAACTACCAGGAGGTGGTTGACGCTTCGCGAGGAAAGGAAAATGAGGTCCCCAAGGCCTTGATCACAGGCTTGAGTGGAGCGGGAAACTCCTACCCTCTGGTTGTGATTCTCGATGGGGCGATGGAGACCGTTCTCGGCAAAACGTCCGGCAACAATATCTATCAGGAGGGCAGTAAGGTATTTCGTGATGCCAAAAAAATGCATCGCGAATTGTTGAAGAAAAAGGAAGAGGAGCAGTAGGGCTTCTCTGAAGCGCTCAGATGCGATGAGATCCCGGGGCCCGGTGTTCTGCAGGGCTTTGATTAAAGGATATCCCCGGGCTGATACGCAGCAGCTTCTGGATACCTCTCTTTGAGGCCAGCAACGGCATCAACAAAGGCGTCTACCTGGAAAGTGGCGGCCCCGGTATTACCTCTGCCGGACTCGAATACCCTCTGGAGTTCATCGCGCGAGACAGGGATCCGATCATCAGCAGAAAGTCGGTCCAGTAGATCATTTTCGGTGATGGTTGCCTCCCGGAGATCTTTGGCGACGGCCAGTGCGTGCTCCTTGATTGCGGCATGGGCGGTCTCCCGACCAGCTCCGGCCTTTACCGCAGCCATCAGAAAAGAGGTGCTTAGCAGGAACGGCATGTAACGCTCGTTTTCCCTGCTGATGGTCCCGGGAAAGACCTGCATCTGGTTCAGGATTGTCAGAAAGGTTTCGAGCAGGCCGTCTGCGGCGAAGAACGCATCGGGGAGCATGACTCTGCGCACGACCGAGCAGGACACATCGCCCTCGTTCCACTGTGCTCCACTCAGGCCTGCTCCCATTGCGAGATAGCCTTTCAAGATCACGTGAAAGCCATTGACCCTTTCGCACGATCTTGCGTTCATCTTATGAGGCATTGCACTTGAGCCCGTCTGTCCCTTGGCAAATCCCTCTGAAGCCAGCTCATGCCCTGCCATCAGGCGCAGGGTGGTACACATTGAAGAGGGAGCAGCAGTGAGATCGGTGAGAATTGATACGGTTCTCAGGTCCATGGACCTCGGGTAGACTTGACCTACGCAGACCCAGTCACCTGGTAACCCAAGGTGCAGAGCTATTTTCTGCTCGAGTTTCTTGACCTTTTCAACATCGCCATCGAAGAGAGAAAGTTGATCCATTTGTGTGCCCACAGCCCCCTTTAATCCCCTGACAGGATAGCTTTCCACGAGTTGCTCTAGACGTTGCCGTGCGTCGAGAAGCTCCTCACCTGACATGGAGAGGCGCTTGCCGAAGGTTGTCGGTTGGGCCGCAACGTTATGGGTTCTGCCCGCCAGAATGACGTCCCTCCATTCATGAGCTCGTTTCGCGAGCGTGGTAAGGGAGGCAATGGCCTTGTCGTGAATCAGGCGAAGGGAGGAGAAAACCTGTAACTGTTCCACATTCTCGGTGAGATCTCTGGAGGTCATCCCCTTATGGATTTCCTGATGGCCGGCAAGATCGTTGAATTCCTCGAGCCGGGCCTTGACGTCATGACGGGAAATACGCTCGCGCTCCTCAATCGACTCCAAGTTGACCTTTGTCTTAACGGCCTCATAGGCCGCGATCGCTTCTTCGGTGATGGGGAGGCCAAGCTCCCTTTGAGCACGCATGACCGCGATCCAGAAGTCGCGCTCGAGGATGATGCGGCCCTCGGCGGACCAGATCTCCTTCATGGCACGGGAAGCGTAGCGATCGGCTAGGACGTTCGGAATCATATCAGACTAGAGGGGTAAAGGAATGTCTCGTGGGTAGCAAGCCACACGACACTTTTGACTTAGAACGCATGGAGGTCGCCCTAGCTGCTAGGGTTCCATTGTGGTAGTTCCGGATGCTCAATCCCCGGCGAAGAGGTATCCCTTGGGCACGATACGAAAGCCTCCGCCCTCGACGCCGTCCAAGAACCACTCTCCATCGAGTTCTTTCCCGTCATCGTTGATCAGGCCGCGGAGTTGAAAGCGCTGGCCGGCGAAGGTGATCTCTCCTGTCCTCTCGCCGCGCAGCTGGTATCTGCCTTTTCCCGCGAATTCATCCGCCAGCATCACTGCGGCTTTCTGGCTTGCTTCGTTCGAGGGAGGATTTCCCCAAGGTGAGAGTTGGATCCCCAAGTCAAAAGGTTCGTCTGAATTGAAGCCCCGAGGAATCAGGGCGGTGCCTCGGTAGAACATCCTCTCGCCTGCTGTATCGAGGGCGATATCCATGGGGGCAGTCCTGGGGTCTGGGGACATGGGTGTTCCGTGAGTGCTGCATGAGCTAAAGTGCATGGAGGCGATAACCACGCTTAGGAGGAGGCCAACGGGTGAGAGATGCTTTGGAAGTAACATTCTGTCGTCAGTCTGCGTTCAGGGTCTTCGTGAGCTGGAGAATGAGGCTCTCGCGGAGAGGCTGAGCTTCGTCGGCAAGATGACGTTGCAACTTTTCATAGAGGCGACGCCCCTCGGAGGTTTCCACTTTTATGGGATCATAACCAAAACTGGTCAGGTCGTAGGGGCTTGCTCGCATATCAATTTCGCGTGCCTTGGTTGCAAGCCGGAAACAGTTCCAGAGAAGGTCGCTTGAGACCCATGGCAGTGACTTTGCAGCCCATTTGTAGAGGTCCATATTAGCATGAATACATCCGGGTTGTTCATTCTCCTCGCGGGCCCGGAGGTCTGGCTGAAGGCGGTTCATTTCCTTAGCCCCGGGGGCAAAAAAACGGAAGGCATCAAAGTGGCTGCAGTGGAGCGGACGAGAGTGAACGACGGCATCGATTTCTTTCCGTGGGAGGCGCAGGGGAACTGTTTCGCCATGACGAACTTCCGCGCCATCGTAGAGCATGGCCCATTCATGAAGCCCGTGACAGGCGAAGTTCGGAGGCCTTTTGGTGGTTGATTGAAGAATCTGAAGAGAGAATTTCAGGCGTGTGCGTGCTTTGGGAGCCAACTGGGTGGGATCAACCGAGCAGGTTCCTTCCCTGAAGAGATAGTGCGTTTGACGGAACATCTGACGAGCTTCCGAGCAATCTTCGAGGTTCACCCCAATTCCCGGGTGCCACCGCTCCAGCTGGCCCAGGGAGAGTCGGTAATAGGTATGCAGGAAGTCATGAACCGGGTGCTTTTCACCGCGTGCTCTGCGATCCCGCGTGGGTTGTGTCCATGCCAGAGCTCGGGATCGGTGATTGGCTGACCTTTGTAGCCAGTCCTCTGTTTTGAGTAGAAGCTGGGTGAGAGAGCTCATTTTGAATGGCCCTGTTCCACCAAGATCAGGGCCTTTGCAAATTGTTCGCCGAGATCGAGGTAGCCGGCAGTGTCATAGTGCCAGGGGTCCGAGTTCCCGTAGGAGTCTGTCGAGGTAACGAGCGCTGCACTGGGGTCTGCTTCCACAAAGGAGGCCTGAGCCTTCCGTACGATTGCGCCAAATTTCCAGACTTTCCAGTCGGTGATGCGCCCGATCACCACGGGGATTTTCGTTTTGGGTTTGCCCAGATCCTTGCGGATGAGGTTCATGAGTTCAGAGAGGTTGGACTCGTAGCGCCTGGCAACTTCCTCATTGTCCGCATCGCTCTCGCCCTGCATCCAGAGAATACCGGAGGGAACCAGCGTGTCGGGCTCCCCGTCATTATCAAGATCCTTGTCGGAAAAGGCATGCTTCAAGGTGGCTTGGAAGTGATCATACTGGTTGATGCCCTTACCTTCCCCTTCGCCGCCATCCCATTCCGGATCCCAAGCTCCAAAGCGCTTCTGAGCTGCTGCTTTCGAGTCAATAGCGGTTCCCCCACGGGAGTATTTGATGAAGGCGATGTTGGCACTGGGATATTGCTTCTTCAGTGTACGGGCGAGAGTGAGCTCCAGTCCGAAGCGATCCGAGTAGCTATGCTTTGACCCGTCAGACTTGAAGTTTCTTCCGTGTCCTGGTTGGAGCTTCAGCCAGGCACCGCGACCATCTGGCTTCTTGCCGTCGAGGCCCATATTCCCATGGAAGATGTAGACGTCTTTATAACCCTCCCCGTTCTTCAGGCTCTCCGGAAGTTCGGAGACTTTTCCATAACCATCCATATTTGACTGGCCGCCAAGATAGTAGAGTCGGAATTCCTTTGCAGCAGCGGGAAGCGACAGCCCGAGGAAAGCCAATAAGAGAGCCAGCAATTGTTTGTGCATTACCTTGCTGTAGCAGACAAAATACATCTGTCGATCCTCGCGAAGGGTTCGTGCGCGATCAGAGATCCACTAGTCTTTCGTATTGGAAGAACGCCTTGCGCCACCGGGTGATTTCGACACTGGCGAAGAGTCCTGCCGTCGAGAAAGGATCATCGCGGACAAAGTCTTCTGCTTCCGCCCTGGTTTCTACGTCCACGATCAGGATTCCACCGTAGGCGTGTAATCCGTCGTCATCCAGTTTCGCTCCAGCGGCAAGCAGGATCGCCTTGTGCTCATCCAAGTAAGCTTTGTGGGCAGTCTGGTGCTGGTCTCTCAGGTCGGTGTGTCCGGGTTTGTCCCGGGTTATGATGGCAAATGGCATGGGGTGATCGTGGCGAGGGGAGAGCTCGTTTTGAGCTCTGTATAGTCCAGAGGTCTGATGTTACAGAGGAGGGTTCTCGACGCCAATCTGCTCAAAGATACCGCGGGGAGCACCCCCGGGGATGGGGTCTGGTCGAATTTCGTGAAGACCTTGGTCGTCGACGAGATAATAAAAAAAGTGTGCTGGGATTTTCACTGTTTTGCCGGTGGCGGCGTAGGCGGGGAAGCCGGGGAAGGCGAGGGTTTCGGAGTGGGTGCCACCTTGGTGCCACTTGACCCCGATTGCGCACTGCCCAGTACGAATGGGAGGGTCGTTGACATACTTCCAGTCGGGGAATCCCCGGTAGAGAGCTGCCAGAAAGGAAAGGATCTCGCGGGACTCCATAGTCCGGGCGGGAGTGACGAACCGAATGTCTCCGGCGAAGCTGCCCTCGATCTTTGCCAGGTCGTGATTACGAAGCCCATCCATGTAGAGGGCGAGAGGAGCGGGGATTTCTGCGGGTGGGATCATTTCAGCGGCTTCCTTTTCGGACTCAATTCCGGCACGGTCCAAGGTGAGGTGCGTTGCACGATGGAAGACCGGATGGCCGCCACGGTCTCTTTGGAAATCTCCTCAGCGTGGTTTCCCCACACAGTCCGGGTGTAGTTCATGACGTCGGCGATCTCCTGATCTGTCAGTAGATTTTCGTGTCCCGGCATCATCCCGTTGTAGTTTTTGCCCCCGGCTTTCAGGGGTCCCTGCAATCCTTTGAGGATAATCCGGGTAGGAAGGTCCGCCGGTCCCAGAAGTCTCTTGGATCCAACGAGAGGAGGGAACGCCCCGGGCAGACCCTTGCCATCGGGCTGGTGGCAGGCGACGCAGGCAAGGTATACCTGTTGGCCGCGCTGGGCACTGGAGGAAAGAGAGGTGCTTGGGGGAGTGGGAGCAGGAGCGGTTGTTGCCTCTATGAGTTGCCTGGCGAGAGTGGATTTTGATTGCAGGGCGACAACGCGTAGCCCGTCAGAGATTACCTCCGGGTCTTGCCGCACTCTCTGGAGGGTGTTTTCGATGATCCTGCTGAGTAGTGCCCCAACCTTTCTATCCTGTTTTTTCTCAAGGAGCGCCCGGAGGAAGCCTTCCGGGTGACGGATGATGGCCAGGCGGATGGCGTCAGCAAGGTGCTTGCTCCGGGCGAGGGAGGGTTCAGAAATGACGAGTTCGAGTAGGTCCTTGCCGAGCTGAGGATCGGGTTCGGCCTCAACCAATCGAAGGGCGGCAGCCTTGCGATCCATAGGGTTTCTTCCGGGGTCACACGCGCGCTCGAGGTTGAGTTCGAGGGTTTCCAAGCGGACCGGAACGATGGGATATTTAGATGCCGGCTCGGGCGCCTCTCCGAACCCAAGGCGATGAGCGATCGCTGCGGTCTGAGTTGCGTCAGTTTCGCGGTGTGCGGAGGCCGCCATGAGGTGGAAACGGGCACGGGCAGACGAGGTCTCTCTTGCTGCGGCGACAAGGGTCCGGGATTCAAGCTTTTGGGCAAGGACCCGTTGGGCCGTTAAACGCCAGAAGAGATTTGGGTGCTTCAATGCTTCCAGTGCACTTTGCTCCCTGGTCAGGTCTGGGTAGGGATCGTCTGGCGTGCCTGTCGGGTAAATGCGGTAGATGCGACCATGTTCACGATCTCGATCGTCGGAGCGTAAGGCATTACCTTCTCCCCTTTCAAAGTGGTCGCGATAGGGGTTGTGATTACAGATAGGGTTATACCAGTCTGCCATCCAGACCGCGCCATCCGGGCCGACTTCTGCAGAGACCGGAGCAGACCAAGCATCAGCCGACGCGTAGAGATTATGTTCAAACCCTGTTGTCCGGAAGCGATCGCCATCTCGGGTAATTGTGGAGGCTGAGACGAGGTGCATCGGTGGCTCGCAGACGAGGACCCTTTGATTCCACCAGGACTTTGGGAACCGGCGGCTTGTGTAGACAGCGTGCCCTGCTGCCGAGGAATGTTTTCCCTTGGGACTGTTCTGGAAGTAATCCGAGGTAATGGGAGCAAGGTCCTCAGGCTCGTCGGCCTGAGCTACTTTCTGTCCCTTTCGACCTACCATCTCAAAGTGGCGATTGGGGATGGAGAGATACCAGCTGGCGTTCCCGTTGGCGGTAGATCCTATGAGATCTCCCTCCTC
>DFWB01000209.1 GCA_002380675.1 Akkermansiaceae bacterium UBA4145 | reverse complement strand
CCACTCTCTTCCTGGTCTCCAAAAAGGAAATCTCGATCATCGTTATAGAAGGTAGCTTTCCACGTGATTTCTATGCCGGCTGGGATACGACGAAAGCGGTAGCTCGTGTCCTGCAGGCAAACCGTTCCTGTGCCTTCCCTATTCAGATAGCGATCTCGAGTTGAGAAGCTTGCCTCCCGCCCTGAGCTTGTCGGTCTCTCCAGGTATTTTTCGAACTTCACTTTTGAGGTTAATCGCCAGTAGTCGTTGCCGTCAATCCAACCAAAGCTCATCCAGAGGCCGGGATGCATGAGGGGGTGAATGATACGCTCGGCATCGCGTGAGCTCGGATCAAGATCATCGGGTCGGCGGGCCGGGAAATTTCGGGTGACCTGTATTCCAGAGGGAGTACGCATGTTCACGAATGCACGGCGGGTCAATTGCTCGTGAGCGAGGATGTAGGTCGCTATCTGCGTTTTTCCCAGCTGGAGATGCAGTTGGGCCCCTTCCTCACGGAATTTGAATTTCTCTTCGTTGTCCGTGATTGTTTCAGGCTTCTTTAAGTTCATCAGCCAGGCCGTCAGGTCGGCTAATTGCTGACGATTCATGATGGCGCCAAATCCAGGAGGCATCGCTGAGATCGAAAGGCTCTCTCGGCTCAAGATGTCGGCCCTTTCAATCTCGGAAGTTGTCCCTCCGAGCATGGCCATTGTGATGCGCTTGCCTGTCTCCTTGAGAACGACTCCGGTATAGGATTCGCCGCTATGAGTGGAAATGAACTGTGCCGCGAAACCTTCCACGATGCTAGCACTAGGATTGAGGATGGATTCCAAGAGCATTCTGGCGCTTGCGCGTGATCCAATTTCGCTAAGGTCGGGCGCGTGATTTTTGCCACGCCCCTTGACCTGATGGCAAGAGGCACAATTCGCTCCGTGCATGCTGAAAAAGAGATCCTGACCACGCTCGAGGTTGGCCCCTTCAAGGAGCGGTAGAACGGACTCGACGGTGGCTACCTTCCCATCAGGAGCAAGGATATGGGGTTGAACAGCGATGATGTAATTTCCCTTCCTCGCCTTGATGCCATCTCGACTTGCCCCGAGGGAGAGGGGGCCGGAGGGAAGCTCAGCACGGTAGACTTTCATTCTCTTGGGGTCATTACCCTCGATCACGAGGGAAGTGGATTTCCATTGTGAGCGCGCCCACCTCGGCATCGATTCGGCGCGGGCATCGTCAATAAGGTATACTGTTGAAGGATACTTCAGGTTCAGACTGACTGTGATGCCGGATTCCGACTCGGCATCTGCGCATGCGGTTTGAAGAAAGGTCAGGCCTTCGAGCTCCGGGGGGATACGGGTCAGGAGATAGGAGCGGTCGGTGTAGCAGGCTGCGCCGCGATGCAAAGTGGCAGCCCGATACGCGTGGCCACTGCTTGCCCGAACATTCGAGAAAGGAATCGCCAGAGGCTCTGGCGGCTGGACTTGGCCCGTTGCAGCAAGGGGGCGTCCACGATGTTCGAATTGATGTTTTCCCCCAAGACGGCGGGCGCTGAGATCGGCAATGGCAGTATTCTGGTCCTTTGTGTAGGTCTCGATTTCCTTTTTGGACAGTGCATCTTCTTCCAGAAGGCCAAGGAGAGCTGCGAGGCGGATCGATGCACGACGATCACCAAGAAGCGTTTTGCGCTGGTTTTCGGGAAGCAGGTCCATGAGGGCTCCCCACGCTGCGTAGTAGACAATTCGATCAGATTCACGGGCGGCCAAATTGAGGAGAGCCGCTGTTGAGTCGGAGGATCGAAGCTCTCTCAGAGCGATTACGGCTGCTAATCGTACCTTCGGTTCCTTGTCTGAGAGCGCTTGTTGGATGGCTGGGTGCAGCCTCCCATTGAAGGCAGCAACCCGAATCGACTGGACCTTCCGGTTGGTGTTTTCCTCGAACCAGCCATCGGGATTGATTCGACCAATGGTCCAGACCAGCCAAGTTTCGAGGGCGACGGAAAGGTCAGGCTTCCGGAGGGCAGCACGGAGGGAGGGCTCGACACTTTTGCCTCGCCGGATCAGCTCCTCCTGGGCGTTGGTGCGCCACGCTGGTAGATGGCTTCCCAGATCGACGATGAGACCCTCAACTGTCAGGGTATCCCTCGATGGATAAGAGGGAGAGTAGTTCCGGGGCCAGAGGCGATAAATCCTGCCCTCATTGGCGAGCTTGTTATTCTCATAGTGGGCTCCGTACTGGCGGCCCCAGCTGGTGATCCAGATTGCTCCATCGGGCCCCATCTCGATATCGACGGGATCGAAGGACCGGCCCTTGCTCAGGGGCATGCTGCGCCCACCCCCGGCGTGGGCCAGAACCTCGAGCTGCAGTCGGTCCGGCTTGCGCCAGGCTCCATCCCATCGGCTCCGATAGATGAAGATCTCACGGTTGAGCCAGTCGTTGATGAAAAATACGTTGTTGTAATTATTGGGATATCCCGGAATGGCACAGTGAATAACGCCTGCTCCTGAACCCTCGAAAAGTGGGCCGCTGGAGGGGGCGGTGGGGAGATGACCGTCACCTTTCCAATCATAACTCCACGGATGCCCCCATCCAAAGTGAGAGCCAAAAAATGGGGTAAAGATCTTGTCGCCCATGGTCTGGTCATTGTCAGTGCCGAGCCAATCGAAGCGGTTGTCGAATGCGATGTCCCATGGGTTCCGAAATCCTCGCGAAATGATCTCCAGATTCGAACCATCGTCGTTGCAGCGGAGGATTCCTCCCGTAACACCCCAGTCGTCGCGGGGATTCTGGTAGTTCTTTTGATAGCTTGCGGCAGTGAAGATGGTTGGTTGTGGCTCTGGTGTCCCGGGTGGGACTTCGATGCCCCACAGTTCACGGAAAGCCCGAGGAGCGAGACGGTCCGGTATGATGGACAAGCCCTTTGAGTTGCCTTTGGACATATAGAGCCGCCCGTCTGGGCCGAAGTTCAGTCCGTGCAGCCCATGCTCAAGATTCCCCAAATCGGTGTAGACCCGGACGTATTCGTCAGCCACGTCGTCGCCATCAGTATCACGGACACGGGTCAAATCGGGAGCGTTGGCGATCCAGAGCCAATCCCCTTTCCAAGCGAGTCCCTGAATGGAATTGAAGCCAGTGGCAAACTTGTGCCGGGCATCGACAAGGCCATCCTTATCCTGATCTTTGAGAATCCAGACTGAGTCAGGTTCCGTGTCAGGATCAGGGGAGCGGTATTGGGGGCCCATGCCAACGCAGGGTCGCCCCTGCGAATCAAAGGTTAAGGAGCAGGGATTCCTCACGATCGGATCTCGGGCGAAAAGGGAGACGGCGAGGTCCTCAGCCACTATTGGAAAATCTGCAGGCACAGCACATAAATTTCCCAGAGTGCCGAGTGTGGAGCAAAGGGCTGTAAGTATTGAGCGCATAAGGGTTGAGGGGTTCACGGCTTTTAATCACCAGCTGGAAAGAGGTCAATTCCGGGGGGTCCCCGGCGCTAAAGATGAGCACATGTGTTTGATCGCAAGGGGGACTGGCGTTAAGACGCGGTAGCTCCTCGTTATGCGTTCTCTTGTTTTGCTTCTTCTCAATCTGATTCTGATGTGCACTTCGGGTGCCGGGCGCCCACACGTTCTTTTCATTGCGGTCGATGATCTTAACGACTGGATCGGTTGTCTCGAGGGGCACCCACAGGCACTCACCCCCAATATGGACCGGCTCGCTGCGCGGGGGATCTTGTTCACTAATGCCCATTGTGTGTCCCCGGCCTGCAATCCATCGCGAGCAGCGGTCTTTAGTGGTCGTATGCCCACCGTGACCGGGGTCTGGTCCAATCAGAGCGGTTCACTGTCTCGTCGCTATCCCGAGGCTCGTCTTCTGAGCACGGCTTTTGCGGAGTCGGGTTACCGGACTCGCGGGGCGGGGAAACTGCTTCACTCCCGCGGGGGAAAGTCCTTTGGAGAATACTATGGAGTGAACCAGCGCTGGAGTCCCCTCTCTAAGGAGGAGGTGCAATATACCCGCAAGGAGCTTCCCAGCAAGGCAACGGCGAATCCCCGGCATTTCACGAAGGATAGCCTCGGAAGAAAGGTTGTCCTGCCTCTTAACCGCATGCCTTCGGATCGGAAACCCACTCTGACTGATGGGGAGTCCTTCGACTGGGGGGGGTGGGACGTGCGGGATACGGACTTCGGGGACACCAAGATCACGGACTGGGCGATTGGCAAACTGAAGGAAGAGGGGGTTGAGCCCCTCTTCCTCGCGGTGGGATACTACCGCCCGCACATTCCTCTCTGGGCTCCCAAGCGATTCTTTGATCGATTCAAGAATGACCCCGGGAAACTGCCTCTGGTCAAGAGTTCCGACCTGAATGATCTTGGTGAAATGGGCCGCAAGTGGGCAAGGGAAGCGGTCACGGCGGGTAGTCATGCCACGGTTGTAGAATACGGACAGTGGCAGGCAGCGGTGGAAGCCTACCTCGCCTGCACGACTTACGTAGATCATGAGATCGGACGGCTGCTCGAGGCTCTCGACCAGAGTGCAGCGGGGAAGGATACGTGGATCATATTGTGGTCCGACCACGGCTGGCACCTTGGGGAGAAGGAGCACTGGGGAAAGTGGACTGGCTGGGAGCGGTCGACCCGGGTTCCTCTCATGGTGGTTCCCCCCAGGACAAAGGCCGGGAAGTTTGCGGCAGGGGGATCGCGGTGTCACCAGCCTGTGAGCCTGCTTGATCTGTATCCCACCCTAGTGGAACTCTGTGACTTGCAGGGGCCCGAAACCCTGGACGGGCAGTCCTTGGAGCCGCTGCTGCGGGAGCCCTCGCGAGTTACGGGGCGGGTGGTAACCACCACCTTTGATCGTGGTAACATCTCCCTGCGCAGTGACCGCTGGCGTTACATCCGGTATGCCAGCGGGGAGGAAGAGCTTTACGATCTCAAGGCTGACCCCAACGAGTGGTCCAACCTTGCCGGGCGATCGGAACACGCGACCACCTTGAAAAGATTTGCCACCCGTTTTTCACGCAAAGACTAGGGAGATAAGCTCTGCGTTCACTCTCCCAGTCGCCGGAGTCGGAAGAATTGCGGGGATTTGCCTGGAAGCTGAATTGGAAAAATCCGCTCGGTGCTGTCCTGAAAGGAATGAATTGATCCCTCGATCGTCTCCCAGCTTCCCAGATCAGCCGAGGTCTCAAGTTGGTAACGGTTCAAGTCATCAAATCCCGCATAATCGATGTGAATCTGGAAATATCCGTTCCAGTAATGCACTGGCACAATGTCTAACCGGAGGAGGTTCTGCAGATATTCTTCTACGTCACTGAGTTGTCTTTCCCTCACTTTCTCGAGCAGGGAGGACTCAGCAAAGACGTTAGCGTGGCGTTTGATGAAGAAGAGGGCGATTTCTGCCTGCCTACTTTCCACGGCCTGGAGGAGAGGAGTCAGGTTGCCGGCATTCCCTTCTGATGCTGGCTCACGGGTTTCGAGATCTAGTCCTTTTTCCCGGTAGGCTTCAATAAGTTCCCGGTTGCCGGAGCGAATGGCATCCCAGAAGGAGATTCCATGACCTGCGGGAGCCTTTCGTTGCTGGAGGAGGTCGAAGGTGTCCCCGGTTGCCACGTCGAGCGGGGTTTCTCCGAAGACGTTGAGAGCGGCTATCGATTCGGCGTTGACCAGGAGCTCGGCTACGTCCGGGCGGTCGTTCCGGGCGGCTAGGTGCAGGGGAGTATCGAGGTGATGGCTGAGGCTGGCTCCGTGGTCGAGGAGGAACCGAACCCCGGACAGGTTATTCTCTTCAATCATCAGCTGCAGGGGAGATGTGTTGCAGTATTGGAGATTTAGGTTGGCCCCACGCCTGACCAGTAACCGGGCGCATTCCATCGCGTTATTCTGAAGGGCTATGATAACTGGAGGTTCGGGACGGGGAGTAGGAGGAACAGGCTCGCCGGGCCCAGGGCCAGGCGGGCCTTCCGGGAACCCGGGATGGCCACAACCTCGACGACGGTAATCAACACTCAGTCCTTGGTCCAGGTAGGAGGACAAGGCGACGATGTCATCGTCCACGATGGCCTGCTCGTAGCTGGGCAAACTACTTTCGGTTCCGCCCTGTTCAGCGAGGTAGTCGGCGATATCGTTGCTGTTCCGGGCGCGGGCCAGCATTAAGGGGGTCATCCCATCGATATTGACTGCATTGAGTTCGGCCCCCGCCTCTACCATTACTTCAACGACCGCGAGGGACATTGTAGCCTCGATCGCAAAGTGAAGGATGGTGGTCAGGTCCTCCAGGGTGCCTCCGATCTTGATTCCATTATCCAGCAGCCACTCCAGTTCTTCAGGATCAAGCTGTGATTGAGGTCCGGTTGGATTAAGGGCATTGTCATCGAGGGTAAGGATGTCGAGGAGCGAGGTGTCATCTACTACAGCCCCGTAGGCCAGTGGTAGTTGCAGAAACTGCTGGCTAAAACGGGAACGAAACATCTCGGGGATTCTCATCCCCCTGATGGCAGCTCCATACTCGATCAAGAGATCCATGGATTCAGTGTTTGTAGCCGCGAAGATCTGCGCCGCTGGGTTGGCTCCGTTATCGAGAAGGAAGCGCGCAGCCTGTAGTTGACGGGATGCCAGTGCAGTAGCGAGAGGCGTATGAGGAGAGCTGCGTGGGACATTCCCGGGAAAGAAACCGAAAGGGGAAATGAGATCTACATCAGCTCCCGCTGCAATGAGATGTCGCAGGGCTTCAATCTGCCCACCTGAGGCGGCGCTGTGCATGAAAGGTGTACAGGAGACCCAAAAGCAAACACCTCCCTCTGGATTGGCCCCGGCATCCACGAACAGTGGAATGAGGTGCGGTTGGGAGTGATAGATACAAAGGCCAATCGTGGGATAACGCCCTCGAGGCGAGGGCCCTATGGTGATCTGTCCCGGAGGGGCATCGACCGTATGGGGACTAGCCCCGGCAGCAAGGAGCTGCTGAACGGCCTCGGCATCTCCGGATGAGATCGCCTCCCGCATGTCTGCTGAGGCAGGGGCGATGAGGGCGAGGCCGTGGATCAGAATGAAAATCCAGAGATGCTTCATGTTAATTCTGACCAGAAGCTGATGGCCGCCTGGAGAGGGGGCAAGGACGATCTTGCTCGGCTGTATGCGGCGCAGGGGGAGGCTGGACTTGAGGAATGCGAAGCCCTAGGCTGAGGGACTGGCTTGTTCCCGAAGATCTCGGAGCGCAGGGCAGAACCCTTTCATGAAACACCTTTCTGCCATTCTTCTTCTCGGGGTCCTGTGCGGTAGTCCCACCCAGGCGGCAAGACCAAATATGGTGATCGTTCTCGTGGATGATCATGCCTTTGAAGCCATTTCGGCCTATGGGACCTATCTCAAGGACCACGCGAAGACGCCGGCCATTGATCGACTGGCGACGGAAGGGATGCGTTTCGACAGTTTCACCTGTGCCAATTCCATCTGTTCCCCAAGTCGCGCCACCATCCTGACCGGGCAGTATAGTCACAAAAATGGGGTGAGAGGGCTTAATGGATCCATTAACGAGGCCTCGCCTCAATACCCGGTCGAGCTACAGAAGGTGGGTTATCAGACCTGGCTGGTTGGGAAATGGCACCTTCGGAGTAAGCCCAAGGGCTATGAGAAACACATGACGGTCAAGGGGCAGGGCAAGTATTTTGATCCAACTTTCAGTGGGAGCGAAGGAGATCGGGAGCAGGTGGAGGGATACTCCACAGACGTTTATACGGATATGGCCCTGAAGTGGCTCAAGGCCCGTGATCGGAAGAGGCCTTTCCTGCTGAGCCTTCAGTTCAAGGCCCCTCATCACGACTATGGTCATGCCAGGCGTTATGATGATCTCCTGGCCGGGGTGAGCATTCCCGAGCCTCCTTCACTGTATGAGGACATCCGTAACACCGACTCCAACCTGAAGCGGCTTTTCCTGAAGGGAACCAAGTTCCACATGCTGTATTCCACCAAGACGGACAGCAGGAGGGACCCGACCACGAATTACTATGCCCGCCACCTGAAGGACGATGCGCCCAATCAGATGTGGAAGCATGATTCTGAAAGTGACCGGGACAAGATCCGGGTGGCCTACCAGCACATGATTCACAAGTACATCCGCTGTGCCACCGGTAACGATGACAACCTGAAGCGGGTTCTGGACTATCTCGATGCCGAGGGTCTCACCGAGGACACCGTGGTGGTCTACACCTCGGACCAGGGGTATTGGCTGGGTCAGCACGGGCTCTACGACAAACGGCTGATTCTGGAGACTTCCATGCGCATGCCCTTCCTCATCCGGTATCCGCGGCTGATCAGGCCCGGCAGCGTGAACAAGGAGCTCTGCATCAACGTCGATATTGCCCCGACCCTGCTGGAACTTGCTGGGGTGGAGGTGCCGGAGGCCATGCAGGGGCGCAGCATGGTATCCCTGCTCAAGGGGCAGGAGGCAGTGGATTGGAGGAAGTCCCAGTTTTACACCTATTGGGGGATCCCGGCTCACTACGGTATCCGGACCGGTCGCTTCACTTATCTGAAGATCCCTGGTCATCCGGCCGAGTTGTTTGACCGAAAAGAGGATCCGGAGCAGTTATATAACGTTGCGGGGCGACCTTCCTATCGGGATGCCATTGCGGACCTGGAGGTTGAACTCAAGCGTCAGGTTCAAGAGGTCGGAATTGAGGCCACGGAACTTCCAGGGGCCACTACCAGATGAATTTCCGGGTGCCATCCCTCGTGCTGCTGGCAGTGCTAATCCTCACAGGTCCTGCAGGTGCGGCGAGTGAGCGCCCGAATATCGTCTTTGTCCTGTTTGACGATTTCGGCTGGGGCCAGCCACCAAGCAACCGGGGAGATTCACCTTTCAGGACTCCCGCTTTCGATCGTCTGGCTCGGGGAGGAATGCGATTCACGGATGCCCACTCGGCGGCGGCCAGCTGTACGCCGACCAGGTACGGCCTCCTCACGGGACGCTATCCGTCCCGCATCGGACAATTCGGGGTCCTGAATACTTATTCCGGTCCCATCATCCCGAAAGAACGCCTGACGGTGGCTTCGTTTCTCAAGAGCCAAGGTTATCATACTGCCTGCATCGGAAAATGGCACCTCGGGTTGAGTTGGGCAGGAGACAAGAAGACCCGGCCGTCTACCCCGGTCATCGGGACCCGCTTCAAGCAGGGGCCGAATACTCTCGGATTCGATTACTTTTACGGGTTTACCCACGCACGCAACATCGGATGTATCCTGGAACAGGACGTTGTGGTTTCCCATGTGGAAGCAGTTGAGAACCAGCCGCTCATGATGGCGAAAGCACTTGAGTATATTGACGAGCGGTCTCGTTCAGAGAAGCAACCGTTTTTCCTCTATTTTCCGATGTGTCCGCCGCACAAGCCCATCACCCCGGCACCCGAATTCGCGGGAAAGGGAGGGGGTGCTGGTAAGGGAGGTAAATATGCGGACTGGGTTTACCAGGGCGATTACATGCTGGGACTGATTCTTGATGAACTGGAGAAGAAGGGGTTGAGCAGGAACACCCTCGTCATTGCGACTGGTGATAATGGCGCGGCTGGGCGCCCCTATCCGCCTTTGCGAGCGGATAAGGGCAGCATCTACGAGGGTGGACACCGGGAGCCTTTTGCAGCGCGCTGGCCAGCCCGGATCAAGTCCGGGTCAGTGTGTTCCGAGCTGGTCTGCCTGAACGATCTCCTTGCGACCTGTGCGGACATTCTTCAGGAAAATCTTCCTCCCGGGGCGGCGGAAGACAGCGTGAGCATCCTGCCCCTTCTGGAAGGTCGCTCGGAACCGGTACGAGAAGCGATTGTTCATCAAGCCTCAGGTGGGTTGGCCATCCGGCAGGGTCCATGGAAGCAGATCTTCCACCGGAAT
>DFWB01000344.1:2021-6890 GCA_002380675.1 Akkermansiaceae bacterium UBA4145 | reverse complement strand
GCGGCAATGGCCCACGCGGGTTCCTTCCCCGAAAGGATCTTCTGCCATAGCGGCATCTCGACCACTTTCTCTTCGACCTCCTTGCTTGGTTTCTCAACTACGAAATCGACTGTTCCTTTCTCCAGTTCCTCCAGCAATCCCGGAGGCAAGTCAACCCCATCAGTGTCCTGGAACTCTGCTTCAAGCGCCGCTGCCGTCAGTTCAAGCGACAGATCGCTTTGGCACCGGGGATCACGGGTCAGCTTCTCCCACTCGTCCATCTCGCCTGCATCGAGATCGCCAAGAATGCGTCCGGCATCGAGTTCTTCAAATCGGGAAATGATCTCCTGGTCATTCATGGATTTGGAGTTTGGGGGGTTGAGGGAGAGTCCGCCGGGCGCAGTTGATTGCGAAGTTCAATCAAACCACGACGCAGGCGGGTTTTAACCGTCCCGAGCGGGAGTCCGGTCCTTTCAACGATCTCGGAATGCGTCATCCCCTGATCAAAGTGAAGGGTAAAAATTTCCCGCGTTTTGTCAGTCAGCTTGGCCAGGGCCTGCCGAACGTCCTCGCCCTCGCATTTCATTGGCGCGGTCGGTCCGTCGCTGGCCAGATTCAGACTGTCGCTCTCGGGCATGGGCTCGAGATGGGGGCGACGACTTTCCTTGCGGGTGTGGTCAATGGCGCGCCGCCGAGC
This sequence comes from Akkermansiaceae bacterium UBA4145, assembly GCA_002380675.1. Taxonomy (GTDB): domain Bacteria; phylum Verrucomicrobiota; class Verrucomicrobiia; order Verrucomicrobiales; family Akkermansiaceae; genus Roseibacillus_B. Next base: position 6,214 of record DFWB01000344.1, on the reverse strand, counting down.
CAACAATCCCACAAAGGTGGCATGCGTCGCAATGGAAGGGTCGTATCGCTTCGCTGACCTCCATAAGTCGGTGAAGGTTTCCTGCACGACATCCTCGGCCGACGACGGGTTCTGAACGTATCGACGCACGATCGACCAGACGAGAGGGGCGTATTCTTTAATACAACGATCCATGGCACTTTCCATGCCTTGGGCCACGAGCGCGAGGAGATCCCCCCCGTTTATGTCTCTCTCTGCTCCACTCACGAACAGTGACAGAATTAGGGCCGTGTTTGAGATCTGTCGACCCCGGATCCCCACACAGGGAACCCGGGACCGCACCATTCCGTTTTGGTCGGTTTACTTCGAGGGGGGAAGGATCACGGTGTCGATGACGTGAATCACGCCGTTGGAACACTCGATATCAGCCTTTATGACCTTGGCGCTCCCGTTGAGGGTCAGCGACTTCTCTTTGACTGCAAGAGCGATGTCTTTCTTGCTGAGAGCGGTGGCTTTGGCGAGGGTCACGGCAGTCTTTGACATGACCTTGCCGGAGACGACGTGGTAAGTCAGGATCGCGACCAGCTTATCTTTGTTCTCAGGCTTGAGAAGAGTCTCAACCGTCCCTTTAGGGAGCTTGGCAAAAGCTTTGTCGGTCGGAGCGAAAACGGTGAACGGTCCGTCGCCTTTCATGGTGTCTACAAGGCCGGCTGCGCCGAGGGCAGCGGCCAGAGTCTTGAAGGATCCGGCGGCGACGGCGGTATCGACGATATCTTTCGTAGGAGCCTTATCGTCGGCCACGGCGGGTGACATGATGGCGAAGAATCCAAAGAGGATGGAGGTAGCAATTGCTTTCATTTTAATATGCGGAGGGTTGGTTGTGTTGCTGTTTTGAGACCGCCTTCATTGGCTGTCATTGGAGGTCTTCGCGGAACTCGGAAAATTGGATTCAAAAAAAACAAAAAAATTGTCCGAGAAAAAAGCGCGCCCTCACAAGGAAGACAGGCTTTTGATTGGGGGTAGTGAAACCGCAAGACTACCGGCCAAATCGCTCCTTTTGGGGAGCCGCCATCGTTAAAGCCCTCCGCGCGTCCCTGTTGAGCCTAAGGAATGCATTATTTGGTAGGGCCTGACCTTCCCCTGCGTTCAAGGTAGTGCAGCTCGTCATACCCGACAAATTCAATACGCTCTGGCGAGATGACTCTTCCACTTGGGTCGACTTCTAAGAATGTTACTTCAGCGCCTGACGGGGGCTCGGTATTAATGGAAAGAATTTTGCGCCCTTTCCATCTTTTGGGGTAACCCATCGCAGCATCTGCTGCATCGGAGTGGTCCGCAGACTCATGCGAATTAATAAAAGCTGGCGGGGTCTGCCTTACCATCTTCCGATCTGTTTCGACGGTCAGGTAAATAAGGCAAAAAGAGAGCCCACCAAAGCCGAGGCCCGACCACAATAATGCTACTTGTCCAGACCGGCTCATAACAGGACGATTGACCTCCCTGAGAAGCCTTATCACGACGCCCCCGGTAATCACAAGCCCCCGTGCCTGAACTCCTGCCCACGATGCTTGTCCTCAAGAACCGGCGCGGAGTATCGTCTCCTTACGTGCCCGGGCTGGTTTGATGATCTATTCGGCTGCATTAAGCCAGACCTTGATGGCTTCGTCTAGGCGGTGCCTTAAATATATCCGCCATCACTTAATTACGACGGAGAACTGAGTGGGGTTGGAGGTCAGCGTCGTAACCTTTCTGCCTGTGCGAGCCCAACGTAAGTTCAACGGAATACGCCAGACTCAGGCTGTGCACGCAGGAAGGGCCATTCGCCGATGAGCCTGACAAGATATCGGTCTGATCAATGACTTCATCGCCTTTATCAATTCACGGCAACCAGACAGGACTTGGTAAGATGAGAAGATGAAGAGAGCAACCCTCCCCTCGCTTCCACAGCAGCCCAAGAAGGAAGAGGGGCTTTCTATCGCGAGTTTCTTGAAGACCTTTTTGATCTTTGTGGGCCTCGCGGCCTCCGTGCATTTAATTTATAACGCCTACTTTTTTCTCCAACGCTACAACTAGGAGGTTATGGGCGCGGAAAAACCAAGTCGTATCCCTCCTCAATTGAGGCCTGATCCTGGGCGTGGTCCCACTACCAATCAGCTTGCAAAGGTCAGCTTCTTCAGCGCGATCGGCGTTACAATTGCATGGGGGTCTCTAACTGTGGAGGCAGTCAATTCCTCGGCGGATCTAATTCTTTTTTGTGTCGTATTGATTTCTGCATTCGGAGCCTTTTGCGGGCATTGTGCGTGCGTGCAGCTCAAGAGGCGGAAATATAATCAGGAAGGCATCGCCATGGCTGTTTCCGGCATAATCTTTTGCTATATCTATCTTGGTTTGAGCGGCTGGATTCTTTGGGTAATGAATCTAGACGGTTTCTAGGGTGCCCCCGCTTGCCGACTGCGGATCGAGGGTGGTCGGGGGCCTTTATGAGACCTGGCACGGGAACGGCCGGAAGGTGGAAGAGCGAGCATTCAGAGACGGCGAAGAAGTCTCAGCGAAATACTGGATCTGCAGAGGCGAAAATGTTGAGACGTGGAAAGAGGTCCGGAGGTGACCTCACCCCCTCCCGGTCCCTTTCCGGGAGGCGGAGGGAAGTGCCTCCACCCAGTCATTTTGCCATTCCTGTAAGTGATGCGAAGCCATGGCCACCCATCTTCGGTGTATCTGACCATTAGACCATTACCATCCTCAACATTGGTCTCGGAACACCTTTCGCCTTCGGGTGTCCATACAATGGCGGTCCCCATAAGGCCGTCAATGTAGGTTGCTTCATTTTCCTTCTGCCCGGTCTTATACCAGTTCCTCCAAATACCGTCCATTTGACCGTCCACGTGAGTTCCCTTTCTCCTCAATTGTCCCAATTCGTTCCAAGCTACCAGAGGCCCATGATGTTTGCCGCCCTTGTAGGCTATTTCAGACAATTTCTCTCCAGTCTCATACCAATGAGCCTTGGTTCCGTCCCGTTTACCGTCCTTATAGCTTATCTCCGTCATCTTCTGCCCGCCCTGCCAGTAAGCAACCGCTTGGCCAGTAAACGGAGTGTCTTGGTGAGGAAGGTAATAACGTTGATTGCCAGCCTCGCCCCGTTTCTGAAGCGTCTTGATCGCAACCTCTTCTTTTTCTGCACCCAAAAGCGGGAGGGAGGCAATAAGGCAAAACGCGATTATTTTTTTCATATACAGGAGCTAGGGGCGACGAAAAAACCGGCATTCCCCAATAAGCTTCCAAACATTGCACAATTTCTCCATGGCACAAAATGGTTTCCGAAAACCGTTGAGAAACTGTTCAATATTAAGTTCATCCCACGCTGCCTCTACTTCCCCACAAGGTTTACGCGCTCTACCTCGATCTAAGACAAAAGCCACGTCCAGTTCATAATAAAGAAGGCCTGAATCAGGAGAAAGACGAGAGACCCGGTGACATGAAATGATCGCCTTTTTGTCACCATAAGGAAAATAAAGAGCCCAGTGGCCACGATTCGCACGAGATGCTGGCCTAGACCATACTCGCCGTCTTCCATCACGAAGCCGCCGAACAAGAGATCAGACAGACTGAAGGTCACCATCAGGCTGATAAAAAGAATAAAAAATGGTCTTCTCTGCTTGATAAATTGTCCGTCCAACTCCTCTGAATGCTGCTCTGGCACACGGAGTAGGGAGCAAATAATATACATGATGATCGGCCCCATCAGGAGCATCAGGAGCTCAAAGTAGGACCATTCCAACTTGTCGGCTTGAACCCACGAACCCCAGAAATACTGAATGAGCATGTTCAGCATATTGATGAGCCAGAGAAGGCTCAGGGTTCTCCCCCTACATGCGACCCTAATGATCTTCGCTACACTCTGCAGTAGCTCCGCGACGCCAAGTCCGATGATTATCGAAACCAGAACCATGATAAATTCGAACCTGTTCATATCGCCTCATCCCTACCACGCCGCCCCCGGTGGCTACAAACACACACTCCTCGCTTGTCGGTTCACTCTGAGAAACAAGCGGTAGATCTTATCAACTTCCTTGCGCCGTAGTCCCAGTTGATATTAGGTTACTGAAGGTCAACGGTCAGACATGGCATCTTTCAATCGACGAAATTTCCTCCGAGGGGCCGGGGTTTCCCTGGCCCTTCCGGCCTTCGAATCAGTCCACGGCGCACCGGCTCAG
>DFWB01000344.1:0-1637 GCA_002380675.1 Akkermansiaceae bacterium UBA4145 | reverse complement strand
TTCTTTCCCGAGCAGACCGGAGCAGGCTACGACTTACCAACCCTCCTCAAGCCACTCGAAAGGCATCGTCCTGATTTCAGCGTGTTCAACAACCTCGATCACCCGGGCGTAGGTGGTGGCCATGGCTGTTCCAACACGCTGCTCAATGGGATGGAACTGAAGGATACCAGAGATCAACCCCAGCGACTGCACTCCCTCGATCAATTGCTGGCCGAGCAGGTCGGGCAGAAAACGCGCTTCCCATCATTGCGTCTGGGATCCGGGGGTATTTCCTGGTCACGAAGCGGGATGATCCTGCCAACCGATGGGAGCCCGGCCCGGGTGTTCTCCAGATTGTTTCTCGAGGACAACGCAAAGGGCAAGTCCAGCCAGAGGAGGTTTCTTGATGAGGATGGCAGTATCCTGGATGTGGTGCATGCGGACGCCAAGCGACTCGGCGCAAGGGTAACCGCGGCCGACCAGACCAAGCTGGACGAATACCTGACCGCAGTGCGGGAGGTGGAACTCAAACTGCAGCGTCAGGCAAGGTGGCTTGATGTGCCCAAGCCAAAGGCTAATGATGAAATCATCCGGGGTAATGATGAGGTGGTGGTGGACCTGAACTATCCCTACAACACGCCGGTGATGTATGACCTCATGGTGCTGGCCCTGCAGACCCGGTCCACCAATGTCATAACCTTCGGGCATCCGGGCGGGAACCGCCTGTTCCCGTTCGAGGGAGTGGAGCTTGGGTATCATTCACTAACCCACCACGGCAAAAGGCCGGATCTTCTCAGACAGCTCACGATCATTGAGCTCTACTATATGCAGCAACTGGCACGTTTTCTGGATCGTATGAAGGAAACCCGGGACGTGGATGGCAAACCGCTCTTGGACTCCACAGTTGTCCTGTTCGGTAGCGGCATGGGTAACGCCAGCTCTCACTCCAGTCGTAACCTGCCAATTCTCCTCGCTGGTGGCGGATTCAAAACCGGGAAGCATCACCGGTTTGAACGCAACGGCCGTGATGGCCGGCCGCTCTGCGATCTATATGTTTCCATCCTGCAGAAGCTAGGCATCGAAACCGATCGCTTCTCCTCCAGCAGTGGCAACCTGAATCATCTTCTGGTTTGAGGCCCCTTCTTCCCATCATCGTGCTGACCGGTGTATCGGTCGCCAATCTGCGGGGAGCTAACGAGGCTGAATTGCTCCAGCCATTCCTCAAGGACCACTGCATCCGGTGTCACGGACCGGAAAAACAGAAGGGCGATCGCCGCTTCGACAGCCTGACCGGCGATTTCACGAGCCTGAATGAGGCGGAAATGTTCCAGGAAATCCTGGACCAGATTAATCTCGGAGAAATGCCTCCGGAAGACGAAGCACAGCCCAAACCGGACGAACTAAGTCGCGTAGTGACACATTTGACCCAGTCTCTCGCCCATGCACGGAAAGCAGCCGGGGAAAACTCTGGAAAGGTGGTTCTCCGTCGATTGAACCGGGTCGAGTATCGCAACACGATTCGTGATCTATTCGACCTTGAGATGGTAGACTTCGACCCCACCACCACCTTTCCACCTGATGATGCGGTTGAGGGATTTGACAACGTGGGTGAAGGCCTCGTCACCTCGGGGCATCTCCTTCAGAATTACCTGGAGGCC
>DFWB01000295.1 GCA_002380675.1 Akkermansiaceae bacterium UBA4145 | reverse complement strand
GACAAAACCATGTTCATCGAGCAAGATCAATCTGTTCAGGGCTTCGGAAAATGGAAGTTCGGCCGTTGCGCCACACCACAAAGCCAACCTTGTTATTCTTCATCAGCTTTGGCTCCTCCACTCCTCTGGGTCTCGTTCCGCTGATCAGAATGACAGCAGCTCCCGGATCCAAACCTGCATTCTCACCATCGACGCATACCCCCTCGGGGTTGAACTCAAAGTAGTAGCACTCCTTGAACGAGTCGGCGCCGTTGGCGTCTTTACCGGGGAGGTCAATCCTCATCGTGCCAGGTTTTCCGACGCCGATTGATTCAGCTGCCCGCTCACTCTCCTCGGGGCTGAAATACACCCCCGAGGGTAGCTTCGTTCCCCGCGTGATCACTTCCCATCCGGCTCCCTCCACGTCTCCCTCCCGGTTCGTGCTTTCCACTGCGACACACATGTAAGAAAGATACCGTTCACGATCAATCTCTTCGGAGTCATTGAGTTCCTTATGAATCAAAAGCCGTGCACGGGTTCCACGGCCTACGGCAGCGCTGCGAGCCTCGTCAAAGAGAGCCTCCGTGACGGCCAGTGCGGACGTCGTGGCCTGCCCGCGGTCGATATTCTGAATTCCTACCGCTGCAACCGACAAGAGGATGGCAATCACCATCATAACGGCCATGATCTCTACCAAGGTGAATCCTACCCTCAGACTTCTTGAGAGGGAGCCCCCCTGTTTTGATGTTTGGTTTGTGCGCACGGAGTATCGTCAGTCCTTACGAGTTTTCAGCCCCACCATAGAACTTTACCCCATCATGGCAAGACATTGTAAGCACATTGTATTCTCATGCTCCGAATTCTGCGAATGACGGATCCTAACCCCTGTTTTCTCGGTAAATACCGTGATTTTATCACCGCTTCCCCATCGCTGGGGGTTAGAGTGTCCATCCCTTGAACAGGGAACAAAACAGGATTTCCCATATTGCGAACTCTGGGTCCTCCCGAATAAAGTAATCCTCCCTTCCGTCCTACACTCATGAAGCCCTTCCTGCCCTTCTCGATCTGCCTGCTTTCCTCCATTCTCCTGAGTTCCTGTGTGTATGACCCGTACGCTTCCTCTTATTACGATAACAGCCATGGACACTACCACGGTGGTTACCACAACGGTTTTTTCAGCGATTATTATATTGGGATTCATAAAAGCTATTACCGCTATCGCCACACCAGATGTTCGCATTGCAGTCACTACCCTTGTCGTGGAGGACACCGCACCAACTATCACACCTACTACCGCGATTACCGTAAGCCGCTTCATGGAGGCGATCGAGCCCGTCATGATCGAGGTAACGACCGCCAAAGAGACCACAGGATGGGAGACAACGAGAAGCCGGACAGTCGCTCCATGAAGGAGAGCTCTCGGCCGTCCTGGGGCAGCTCTCAACTCAAGCTCCCCTTCTCATCGGGAAACCGTGAGGTCCCATCTGCCTCATCCTCGCGAAACCGGCAGGACCCATCCAGTAGTCCTCGCTCGTTCACCTCCCGGAAAACGCCACCGAAAACGTATCCCTCAAGCCAGCCCAGTTACCCGAGAATGTCATCCCGTTCTCAGCCTTCTCGCAGCAGGCCGGAAAGAACATCGCGCCCCACTCCTTCGTCGAGTCCGAAAACCTACCCCAAGACGCAGAAATCCTCCCAAAAGTCTGACTCTTCCAAGAAGGACTAAGCGATCATGACTTCGCTCCTGAAGAACTAGGTTAACTCCTTGAATGGTTCCGCTCTTCTCGCTTTTTGCGGTCGCGTCGCAACTCCTCCAAGCTGACCGGTTCACCCAACAGGCGACGAGCAAAGAGAAGACCGACTAGTCCTCCTCCAATATGACAGGGGTGACTGATAAGGAACAGGCTGGCACCCAAGGCCTCATCTCTCGCTACCCAGTTCCCTACCTCGGAAAGGCCGGGAAATCCTAACCCGGGAGTGAAAAGAAAAAGGATCAGGGCCGAAAGCATGACCCCCCGCCCGAGATTCTTACCAGAGATCATCAGCGGCCACATCCGCGAATCGGGCGACAAGCTGACGAGCATGATCAGAAGAGCCATCATTCCCCCAGACGCACCCACCAGAGGAAGATAGGAGGAAATCATACTCGTCCCGAGAGGATTGGCCGGAAACAGAAGGATATGCAGGAGGCCTCCCCCCACAACGCCCCAGATATAGACACCCCCAGTTCTCCAGCTTCCCAGAATACGGGTAACGCGCCCACCGACCGCATATATGACAACCACATTGATGATCAGGTGCAACAGTGAGCCATGGAGAAAAGAGTAAGTCAGGAGCTGCCACACCTGACCTCCCAGTATCCCCGGTCGACTGAGCCCGAACAGACTATAGAACCCAGTCGCATCGATAGTCTCAGGACCACCTAAAGCCTCGGTGACCAAATGCGTAATGACCAATAACGCAGTCAGGAACGTGAGCCAGTCAGCTCCGGGTTGGTGAACGCTAAGGCGCAAGGGAAGGAAAGGGCGCTTCATACGCTGGTAATTCAACCCGGGGTGCCATTTTTTCAAAAGACCCGGAAGGAGAAAGACTCTCCACCCCAACTCGAGCCGGGGCCGCACCCACCCTTTGGACTCCTAAACCTAGCTTTCCCCCTTGGCCCGAGGTTCTCCCCGGACCCGATCTGCACCGGGGCTCGTCACAAAAGGTCCCCCCTCGAGGGGAGCAATGCCGCTGAAGGCGACATCCGGCATCTCACTGGGCTTTCCTGCGAGCGGAAACTCTTTGCGCAGTGGGTAGTAGGGGTATCCCTCCCACATGAGGATCCGCTTCAAGTTGGGGTGTCCCTTGAATTTCAAACCCATCATATCGTATACCTCCCGCTCATGCCAGTTGGCGGTTTTCCACAAATGAACCGCGGTTGGTACTTCCTCTCCCTCTGCGACCGGAGCCTTCACACGAAGATGCTTACGATCGTCCGTCGTCGCGAGCTCGTAGACCATTTCGAAGCGAGGATCATCCCCCATATTGTCAACACTACTGACGTCGAGAAGAAATTCATAACCCAGAACGCTCCGACAATACGCAAGGACCTCTTCGAGAGCGCCGAGCTTTACCACGACGGTATGCTCCCCTCGAAATTCAAGCATCTCACGAACCTTGGTCCGACCGAACTGTTTCCGCAACTTACTCGAGTCGGAGCGACCCTCGTCTGCTTTCCTTCCACCTGCACTCATAAGGTTGCCTCGCGGATACCTGCGATCTGATCCTCGATGGGGGTTTCTCCTTCGATGATCCGCTGGAGTTTCATCAACCCTTCAAGAAGAGCCTCCGGGCGGGGTGGACACCCGGAGATATAGACGTCTACGGGTAAGAGCTGATCAATTCCCTGGAGCACCGCGTAACTCCGATACATTCCCCCACTCGACGCGCATGCTCCCATTGCTATACACCACTTAGGTTCGGGCATCTGCTCCCAGATACGACGAACCGCCAGCGCCATCTTGTAGGTGACCGTCCCTGACACAATCATGACATCCGCCTGCCGGGGAGAGAAACGCATCACCTCAGCTCCGAATCGTGAGATATCAAAGCGAGCCGCACCGGTAGCCATGAGTTCAATCGCACAACACGCAAGACCCATGGGCATGGGCCACAGTGAATTTTTGCGCATCCAGTTGATCGCAGAATCAAGGCGCGTGAAGATGATGTTGCCCTCAACCTTGGAATCGTAGGCAGCATGTGAGAGCATTTTGGCAGGATCTTCCGTGGCCACGGGGAAGAGAATACCGTCGCTTTTGCCCTACTCAAGACCAGCTTGTGAAATTTTTCACAAAGTCGCCTCACAACCTCTAAGCGCTCGATTTTACGGGGGGCAGCAGGTAAAACCCCCCGTGCTTCTTTTTTCCGAGGGTTCGCCCACCACAAAACTGAGCGACAAAGACTTGGCTATGGGCCTGAACTCTGCCCTTGCGCAGCTGGGTGAACGGAGAAAGGTCCTACTCGTCCCCCCTGATTTTTCGCGCTTCTACAGCAAGGCCGGCCCGCTGGCCTGCGCTGCTGCTGACTACTACAAAGACAACCTTTCGGACGTTCTTCCGGCCCTTGGAACCCACTTTCCAATGACGGATGACCAACTCGAGCGGATGTATCCAACTGTTCCCCGGGACCGGATCCGACCCCATCGATGGCGCGAGGACGTTGTGACTATCGGAGAGGTCTCAGCCGATTTCGTTTCTGAGGCAACCGAGGGAGTCTGGAACCGCCCATGGCCTGCGCAACTGAACAAACTCGTCTGGGAAGGCGGCCACGATCTCATCCTCTCGATCGGCCAGGCCGTGCCCCACGAGGTTATCGGTGTTGCTAACGGTAATAAAAACCTCTTCGTAGGCACGGGTGGAGAAGCCGGGATCAATGAGAGCCACTACATCGGATCGGTCTATGGCACAGAGCGGATGATGGGGAGAACCGATACCTGCCTTCGACGGATTCTGAACCACGCTGAGGATACATTCTGTGAACATCTGCCCATCATCTACGCCCAGACTGTCATTGAGGCTGACACTAGTGGAAATCTGGTGACACGGGGCCTTTTCATCGGAGACCGCGAGGCATTTGAGGCAGCTGCTGAACTAGCAGTTGAGGTCAACTTCAATCACCTCGACGAGGAACTGAGGAAAGTCGTGGTTTTCATGGACCCCGACGAATTCCATAGTACCTGGATTGGCAACAAAGGAATTTACCGGACGAGAATGGCAATCGCTGACGGAGGAGAGCTCGTGATTCTCGCACCCGGCGTGCGCACTTTCGGAGAGGATCCTGAGATTGATCGAATGATCCGTAAATACGGCTATCGTAGCAGCTCCGAAGTTATCGACTTCGTGGAGAATAACGACGACCTGCGCAACAACCTTGGAGCGGCAGCTCATCTCATCCATGGCTCCCCGGAAGGGCGTTTCACAGTTACTTACTGCCCGGGTCACCTCACCCGTCAGCAGATCGAGGATGTGGGCTACCAATATGCGGACATCGAAACGATGATGAAGCGCTACCAGCCCGCTGGTCGTAGTGAGGGGTGGCATACCACCGACGATGGTGAGGAATTCTACTTTATCGGAAACCCTGCAATGGGGCTCTGGGCCGCAAAAGACCGGCTGGCATAAAACGGAAACCGTAAAACCACCTGCGGATCAATCTGTCGGAAAATTAACAGGTGCGATCTCCGACTGCCTCAGACGTGCAAGGTATTCAACATTTCCATCCATTCCCGTGATCGGCGATTCGACACAATCTACCCACTCGCCCTGCAGCTCCTCCCGAACGTAGCTCCGAATCTTCTCCACCGCCTTTTCGTGGAGATCAGCATCACGAACAATTCCCCCTTTTCCTACTTCGTCCCTCGACAACTCAAACTGTGGCTTGATGAGGCAGATAATCTCCCCACTTGGCTGTAGCACCCCCATCGCTGCTGGGAGAACTTTGGTCAGTGAAATAAAGGAGAGGTCCATTACCACCAGATCCACTCGTTCTCCGAGATCAGACTCCGTGAGGTAGCGACCATTAAACTGTTCCTTTACCTCGACCCGGGAATCGTTTCTCAATTTCCAGGCCAGTTGATTGGTTCCGACATCAACCGCGTGAACACGCTTTGCACCATGCTGGAGAAGGCAGTCCGTAAAACCTCCGGTTGACGCCCCCAGGTCGAGGCAGACCCACCCCTCAGGATCGACCTCGAAGGCCTTGAGGGCACCTTCCAGCTTCACCCCCCCACGACCCACGTATCTAGGCCTCTGGAGGACCGTAAGTTCTTCCTCGGAACCAATCAGAGTGGAAGGCTTGGCGACCCGCTCCGTCCCGCGCATCACCTCACCAGCCATGATCAAGCGCTTGGCCTGCTCACGGGATTCACATAACCCACGCGCTACCAGAACAAAGTCCGCTCTCTCTCCCCGTGCCATGTTGGTCTACTCAGCGTTTCCCGACCAGTCTGCTGGAATTCACCGCATCGATTAGCTGGCGAAGCCTTCCGAAATCACGTCGGCGATGGTGGAATACGAGACGAGTAAGCTCAGACAGCCCCTCCTCATCGTCCTCCTCTTCGAGAGCCATCCCCTGATCAATCCGACCCTCCTTTACGAGGTCTGAAAAATCCTCCTGGATGGCAGAGAGCTCATCGTCCGCCAGTGCCGAATTGAGACGTAGAACGATCTTATCGCCAACATAGCGATAGGAATGAAAGTTTCTGTAGAATTGGAC